>DATNGY010000034.1:0-2125 GCA_035605735.1 Solirubrobacteraceae bacterium | reverse complement strand
CTGCTCGAGGACGGGCAGCCGCGGCCGCCACGGCGCGGCGGAGCGGCGGGCGCGGACCTTCTTGGCCTGGGCGCGGGCAGGGGACATCGTGACGTGGGGCACCATTTCGCCGCCGGCGTCCGCGCCCCTGCTCGCGCGCCGGCCCCCGCGACACCCGCGGCCCGGCGACGTCCGGGCGCCAGATGAGCGCGTCGGGACTCCTGACGCCGGACTGACCGCACCGGGCTACCGTGGGCGGGTGACCGTGGTGGCCGCGCGCGGCCTCGTGAAGAGCTACGGGCGCGGGCGCGCCGCGCACCGCGTGCTGGACGGCGCCGACGTGACCGCGCACGCCGGTGAGCTCGTCGCCGTCGTCGGCCGCTCGGGCTCGGGCAAGTCGACCCTCCTGCACCTGCTCGGGGCGCTCGACCGTGCCGACGCGGGCACGATCGAGATCACGGGCGAGCGCGTCGATGGACGGTCCGAGCGCGAGCTCACCCACGTCCGGCGGCGGCGCGTGGGCTTCGTCTTCCAGTTCTTCCACCTCGTCCCGGAGCTCACCGGCGAGGAGAACGTCCTGCTCCCGGCGCGCCTGCCCGGCTCGCGCGCCGACGCGAGCGACCGCGGCCGCGCGCTCGTCGAGCGGCTCGGGCTGCGCGACGTCGCCGGACGCCTCCCCCACGAGCTCTCCGGCGGCGAGCAGCAGCGCCTCGCCGTCGCCCGCGCGCTCGTGCAGGACCCGCCGCTCGTCCTCGCCGACGAGCCGACGGGCAACCTCGATCCCGAGGCGGGAGCGACCGTGCTCGGCCTCCTGCGCGCCGCGGCCGACGAGGGCCGCGCGGTCGTCCTCGTCACCCACGACGACGCCGCGACCGCCGCTGCCGACCGCGTGCTGCACCTCGAGCACGGACGGCTCGGTCCGTGAGGCGCGTCCGCGGGCGCGCGCCGGCGGCTGTCGGGGTCTTCCTTGCCGCGGCGATGGCCGGCGCCGCGGTCGCCGTCGGATTCGGCCTGGACACCGGGTTCGACCGCGCCGCCGCGCGCGCCGACCTTCCCGACGTGCTCGCGCGCTTCGACCCCGACCGCCGCTCCGAGGTCGACGACGTCGTCCGGCGGCTCCCGAACCTCAAGGCGCGCGCGTACCGCTTCGAGGTCGGCAACGTGCCGCTCGCCGGCGGCTCCGGCGCGTCCGACAGGGGCGCGATCGCGTTCGTAGAGGCGCATCGACGCGGCTACGCGGTCGTCGCCGGGCGCGACATCGACGGGCGCGCGAGCGAGGCGCTCGTCGACCGCGGCGTCGCGCGCGCGTGGGATCTGCGGGTCGGCGACGAGATCACCGTCGGGCGCCTGGGGCCGCTGCGGATCGCCGGCCTGGCGCTGTCGCCGGACAACGTCGCCTACCCGCTGGCCTCGGTGCCGCGGGTCTACGTCGACGAGCGTTGGGTCGAGCGCGAGCTCGGCGGGCGGTTCCCGGTGAACCGCGCGCTCGTGTGGGCGAACGACCCGCGCGACGTCGACGTCCTCCTCCAGCAGGCGCGGGCGACGAGCACGCGGATAAGCGACGTGCGCTTCCTCACGCGCTCGGGGGTGCGCGTCCTGCTCGACCAGGCCGCCGGCATCGTCCTCGGGCTGCTCGGCGCGTTCTCGCTCGTCGCCCTCGGCGCGGCCGCGACGATGCTCGCCGCGGGCGCGAGCGCCGATGTGCAGCGGCGACTGCAGACGATCGGCGTCGAGCGCGCGATCGGCTTCTCGCGCGCGCAGATCGCCGCCCGCTACGGGGGCGCCGCGGCGCTACTCGGGCTCGCGGCCGGCGGCGTCGGGCTCGGCGTCGGAGCACTGGCCGCGGCGGGCCCAGCCTCCGACCTGCTCCAGGCGCTCAACGAGCAGCCGCCCGGCTGGGCGGTGCTACCGCCGCTGCTCGCCGTGCTCGCGCTCATCGCCGCGCTGCTGGCGGCCGCGGCCGCCTGGCCCGCCTGGCGCGCCACGGCGCCGCCGCCCGTCGCGCTGCTGCGTGGCGCGGAGCTCGCGGGCGCGCGACCCCGGCGGCTAGCGCTCGGCGGGTCGTTCGCCGCGCTCGGCGCGCGCCTTGCGCTCCTGCGCCGCGGACGCGCCGCGGCCACCGTCGCCGTCCTGACCGTCTCCGCGG
>DATNGY010000033.1:0-13517 GCA_035605735.1 Solirubrobacteraceae bacterium | reverse complement strand
GTCGAGAGCCCGAAGAGCACGACGAACAGGAACAGCGGCAGCCAGGCGACGACGAACCCGTCGCGCTGCTGGAAGACGAGCACGAGCACGCCGTAGGCCGCGCCCACGCTGAGCAGGTTGAGCACGATCGCCTTGATCGGGATGACGATCGAGCGGAACGTGAAGAGCATGAGGAGGAACGCGAGCGCGAAGACGAACGCGAAGATCAGCGGCAGCCGGCTGACCAGCAGGTCGCGGAAGTCCTTGGACTGCGCGGCGTTGCCGGTCACCGCGACGCTCGCGCCGTCGACGCGCCCGACCGTGGCGGGCACGACGCGGTCGCGGATGTCGTTCAGCGCGGCCGTCGAGACCTCGTCGTTGCCGTTGCCCTTCGTCGGGATCGCGACGAGCGCGACCGTGCCGTTCCCCCCGATCTCGACATCGCCCGGGCCCAGCGCGTTCTTCGCGTCCGCGGCCTCGCGCCGCAGCGCGGCGATCCCGGCGGCCGCGGCGCCGGTGCGCACGTCGTCGGCCTTCACCACGACGTCGACGGTCACGCCCTCGGTCGGGAAGGCGGCGCGGAGGCGGTCGTAGGTCTTGATGACGGGCAGGTCCTGCGGCAGGTCGTCGACGCTCGTGACCGCGATGTTCATGCTCAGGGCCGGGATCGCGAGCGCGACGAGCAGGCCACCGGCCAGGACGATCGCCACCCACGGACGCCGCATGACTCGGTCGACCGTGGCCGACCAGAACCGCGACTGGCCCGCCGGCCGGCGCAGGCGGCTCAGGTATGGGATACGGCCCTTCTCGACGCGGTCGCCGAGCCACGCGAGCACCGCGGGCAGCACGGTCAGCGACGAGAGGATCGCGATCGCGACGACGAGGATCGTGCCCTCGGCGAACGATATGAACGTCTTGTCGCCGCTCAGGAACATGCCGGCCATCGCCGCGATGACCGTGAGCCCCGAGATCAGGACCGCGCGGCCCGACGTCGCCGCCGCGACCTCGAGCGCGGACCGCTCGCTGCGCCCGGCGGCGCGCTCCTCGCGCTCGCGTCGCAGGTAGAAGAGCGCGTAGTCGACGCTGACGGCCAGGCCGATGAGCAGGATGACCAACTGCAGGTTGCTGTCGATCGGCGAGATATGGCTCGGCAGCGCGACGAGCCCGAGCCCCGCGATCACCGTCGTGATCCCGAGCGAGAGGGGCACGAGCGCGGCGACGAGCGAGCCGAACGCGAGGACGAGGATGAGGAACGTGAGCGGGAACGACAGCCCCTCGGCCTTCGCGAGGTCGCTCGCGAACGTGTCGTTGAGCTCCTTGTTCGAGCTGACCGAGCCGAACTGCTCGATCCGCAGCCCGGGGTGCCGGTCCTGGACGGCGGCGATGGCGTCCTTGGCCGGGCCGAGGCGCTTTGCGCCCTCGAGGTCGTCGCCGGTGATCTCGAAGTCGACGAGCGCGGAGTGCTTGTCGGCGGAGACCAGCGCGTCGCCCGTGAACGGCGTGACCACGTCCTCGACGTACTGCGCCCGCCGCAGGCGGGCCGCCGTCTCGGCGATCGCCAGGCGGAACGGCGGGTCGTCGACGGTGAGCCGCGAGCTCTGGATGAGCACGTGCTCGTCGTTGGGTCGAAGGCCCGCGTCCTCCAGCGTGCGCTCGGCCCGTCCGGCCTCGCCGGAGAACGCGTCGGCGCCGTGGATCTTGCTCTGGCCGACGGACTGGCCGATGAGGACGGCGGCCGCGACGAAGGCGAGCCAGCCGAGGATCGCGATCCTGCGGTGCTCCGCGCTCCAGTGGGCGGCGCGGGCGGCGACGTTGCGGGGCTGCGGCACGGTTGATCTCCCGGGAGCTGGAGGGTCGCGGCGGTGTGCCGACCCTCCACCTCTCACCGCGCGCCGACATCGGGGCAAATCCCTGAGATCGCTCCCGGCCGGATCAGGGGATCGCGATCGGCCCTATCCCGGCCGGTCCGCCGGCTGGCGGTCGCCGCGCGTCGTGCGGTCGTCGTCGTGGTCGCCGGCCTGGCGCTCGGCCTCGAGCCGCCCGGGGTGATCGACGGGAAGGTCGTGCGGGTTGATCTCGTCGTGGGCCTCCGGTGTGTCGCCGGCCGGCGTCGCGTCGTCGGGGATGAGGTGCGCCGAGGGAATCGGCTCGGTCTCGTCGGCCATCGCGTCGCCGATCGAGTCGTGGCGCTGCCTCACGCGCCGCGAGAGCAGCTGGTTGACGAGCAGCGCGGCGAGGACGATGGCCACAAGGACCAGGATCGGGATGACGTAGCCCATGCGCCCGGGGTACCCGAACGGCGCCCATGCTAAGATCTATGTCTGACAGACTAAGATTTCTGACGAGGACCGATGCAGCCAGACCGCTTCACGATCAAGACGCAGGAAGCCATCGCGGCCGCGGGCTCGCTCGCCGAGCGCCGCCGCAACCCGCAGGTCACGCCCGAGCACCTGCTCCTCGTCCTGCTCGAGCAGGACGGAGGCGTCGTCGCGCCCGTGCTCCAGAAGCTCGGCGCCGACGTCGCGCGCGTGCGCGCTGACGCCAATGCGGCCGTCGAGTCCCTGCCCACGCTGAGCGCCGGCGGTGAGGCCGCCGGCCCGTCCTCCGAGCTCGTCCGCGTCCTGCGCCTCGCCGAGGAGGAGATGCGCGACCTCAAGGACGAGTACGTCTCCACCGAGCACCTCCTGCTCGCGCTCGCCGAGCACCAGTCCCGCGCGGGCGACGCGCTCCGCGCCGCGGGCGCGACGAAGGACGACCTCGTCAAGGCGATCACCGAGATCCGCGGCCCCCACCGCGTCACCGACCAGTCGCCCGAGGAGCGCTACCAGGCGCTCGAGCGCTTCGGTCGCGACCTCACGCAGGCGGCCGAGGAGGGCAAGCTCGACCCGGTCATCGGCCGCGACGACGAGATCCGCCGCGTCATCCAGGTCCTCAGCCGCCGCACGAAGAACAACCCGGTGCTCATCGGCGAGCCCGGCGTCGGCAAGACCGCGATCGTCGAGGGGCTCGCGCAGCGGATCGTCTCGGGCGACGTGCCCGAGTCGCTGCGCGACCGCCGTGTCATCGCGCTGGACATCGGCGCGCTGCTCGCCGGCTCGAAGTACCGCGGCGAGTTCGAGGAGCGCCTCAAGGGCGTCCTGGCCGAGATCAAGGACTCCGAGGGCCAGGTCGTGCTCTTCATGGACGAGCTGCACACGATCGTGGGCGCGGGCGCAGCGGAGGGCGCGGTCGACGCCGCGAACCTGCTCAAGCCGATGCTCGCCCGCGGCGAGCTGCGCGCGGTCGGCGCGACGACGCTCGACGAGTACCGCAAGCGCATCGAGAAGGACGCCGCGCTCGAGCGCCGCTTCCAGCCCGTCATGGTCGGCGAGCCGAGCGTCGAGGACGCGATCGCGATCCTCCGCGGGCTCAAGGAGCGCTACGAGAACCACCACAAGGTGCGCATCCAGGACTCCGCGCTGATCGCGGCGGCCACCCTCAGCCACCGCTACATCACCGACCGCTTCCTCCCCGACAAGGCCATCGACCTCATCGACGAGGCCGCCTCGCGCCTGCGCATCGAGGTCGACTCCGTGCCGACCGAGATCGACGAGGTCGAGCGCCGCGTCATGCAGCTCGAGATCGAGCACCAGGCGCTGAGCAAGGAGACTGACGACGCCTCCGCGGCCCGCCGCGAGGCAATCGAGCGCGAGCTCGCCGAGCTGCGCGAGCAGGCCGCCGGGATGCGCGCCGAGTGGCAGCGCGAGAAGGAGTCGATCGACGAGGTCTCGACGGTCAAGACCGAGCTCGAGGAGGCCCGCGGCGAGCTCGAGCGCGCCCAGCGCGAGGCCGATCTGAACCGCGCGGCCGAGCTGCAGTACGGCCGCATCCCCGAGCTCGAGCGCCGGCTGACCGAGCTCGAAACGCGCGAGCACGGCCCGATGCGCTTCTTCAAGGACGAGGTCGACGCCGAGGACGTCGCCGAGGTCGTCGCCCGCTGGACGGGGATCCCGGTCTCGCGTCTCATGGAAGGCGAGGTCGAGAAGCTCGTCCACATGGAGGAGCGCCTGCACCGGCGCGTCATCGGCCAGGACGAGGCCGTGAGCTCCGTCTCGGCCGCGCTGCGCCGTTCGCGCGCCGGCCTGAGCGACCCGGACCGCCCGATCGGCGTCTTCCTCTTCCTCGGGCCGACCGGCGTCGGCAAGACCGAGCTCGCCCGGGCGCTCGCGGAGTTCATGTTCGACTCGCAGGACGCGATGGTCCGCATCGACATGTCCGAGTACATGGAGAAGCACTCCGTGAGCCGGCTCGTCGGCGCGCCGCCCGGCTACGTCGGCTACGACGAGGGCGGCCAGCTGACCGAGGCGGTCCGCCGCCGGCCCTACGGAGTCGTGCTCCTCGACGAGATCGAGAAGGCCCACCCCGACGTCTTCAACATCCTGCTGCAGGTGATGGACGACGGGCGCCTGACCGACGGCCAGGGGCGGACGGTCGACTTCAAGAACGTCGTGCTCATCATGACCTCGAACATCCCGGGCGGCCGGGCCGGCGCCGAGGCGCAGTTCAAGCCCGAGTTCATCAACCGCCTCGACGACATCGTCGAGTTCGAGAGCCTCGACCGCGAGCAGATTGCCGCGATCGTCGACCTGCAGGTGGAGCGGCTCGTGCAGCGGGTGCGGGAGCGCGGGATCGAGGTCGTGCTGACCGACGACGCGCGGCGCCTGCTGGGCAACCTCGGTTACGACCCGACGTATGGGGCGCGGCCGCTCAAGCGCGTGATCCAGAAGCGGCTCGTCGACCCGCTCGCGCTCGCGATCCTCGAAGGCGACTTCGCCGAGGGCGACACCGTGCGCGTCGACGCCGGCGACGGCGACCTCGTGCTCAGCGTCGCCGAGCCTGCCGAGGCTGCGATCGCGTAGGCCGCCTCCGGCTCGGATACTTGCCGCGCCGTCAAGAACGGCGAGCTCAACCGATGCGTCCCGACGACACGATCGAAAGCCCCCGATATGGGGATGCGCGTGACCTGCCGTGAGAGCGCAGCAACCCGCTCCGCATGGCGACTGCGCGACCGCACGAGGGCGAATTCTTCCTGGCCCGCATCCCAATCGGGCTGCAGCGAGCCCTGCTCCGCGCACTGGACCGGCTCGGCCGACGGCTCCCCGGCCCGCGCGGCTGACGAAGAGCAGCAGCGCAGTCGAGGCTGCTCCTTCTCGAGCCGCAATCTCAGCTGCGCCCGTCCACCCAACCGTCAAACTCCTGCGTCGTGACGCGTGTCCCAGCGACCTTGTGGGCGTCGGACGGCAACGGACTCGAAGGGTGCACGGTCACTTGAGCTCGCGTCCGGTCGGCACGCTTCGGCGCGACGATGCGCGCCCCACGGGCGTGCGCCGTGCTCGACGGGGCGTCGTCGTCGCGGCCTACGGCGGCGACCGGCGCCACCGCGCCCAGCGCGTGAGCCGGCCGTGCGCCACCGGTAGCGGCGATGCGGTGACAGGCTCGCCGAGCGCGCTCGCATGCGCTTGCACTCCGGCCGGCGAGGCATGAAGGTGCTCCGGGCGACGTGAGCGCCGACCAGATCGTCATCAGCCACCGGCACGCCGACGCGGGCGGCTGCGCCCGCAGCCTGCACGACAGCCTCGAGGAGCGGCTCGGCCCCGGCCCCCGCGTTCCGCGACGTCGTGATGCGGAGCGGCTTGGACTTCCACCAGCAGGCCGAGACGTTGCTCGACCGCTGCGACGTCGTACTGGCGATGCGCGCCGGCCGCGAACAACCGCACCAGCCGCTTGGCCGCTATGCATCGAGACTCTCACGCGAATCATCGAGCCACCATCACACCGCAGATGTCGGTTTGTCCGCGCCGAAGACGAGCGGCGTCCACTCGGCCCGGCTCATCGTGGCGAGGCGCGCGCTCGCGATGGCGTAGGCCGCCCGACGTGACGCAGGGCCCGGCCGAGATCGCCGCGGCCCTGCGCGCGGTTTGCGCCGGCTTGAGATCGAGATCATGCACCGCATGGGTGCCGAAGCTGGATCTCAGCGCCGCGCCGGCGCCCCCAGCGCGTCCGCCGCCCGCACCGCCGCGTCAGTGCAGCGGCTTGCCCCCGGTCGCGCCGACGACCTCGCCGCTGATGTAGCGCGACTCCTCGCTCGCGAGGAAGACGTAGACCGGCGCGAGCTCGGCGGGCTGGCCCGGCCGGCCGAGCGGGGTGTCGGCACCGAACTGCGCGTTCTTCTCCGCCGGGAAGCTCATGACGACGAGCGGCGTCCAGATCGGCCCGGGCGCCACCGCGTTGACGCGGATCCCGCGCTCGGCGACCTCCTGCGCGAGCCCCTTCGTGAACGTGCTGATCGCGCCCTTGGTGGCCGCGTAGTGCAAGAGCTGCGGGCTCGGCTGGGCGGCCTGGATCGACGTCGTGTTGACGATCGTCGAGCCCGGCTGCATGTGCGGCACCGCGGCCTGGCAGAGATGGAACATCGCGATGACGTTCGTGCGGAAGACGTACTCGATCTCGTCGGGCGGGATCTCCAGGAACGACTCGTAGGCCATCTGGAACGCCGCGTTGTTGACGAGGACGTCGAGGCGCCCGAGGTCGTCTACGGCGCGGTCGACGAGCGCGCGGCAGTGCTCGCGGTCGCTGACGTCGCCGGGAACGGTGAGGCAGCGCCGCCCCGCGTCCTCCACGAGGCGCCGCGTCTCCGCGGCGTCCTCGTGCTCGCTCAGGTACGAGCAGAGGACGTCGGCGCCCTCGCGCGCGAAGGCGAGCGCGACGGCCCGGCCGATGCCCGAGTCCGCGCCCGTGACGAGCGCGACCTTGTCCTTCAGGCGGTCGTGGCCGACGTAGGTCGCCTCACCGTGGTCGGCGCGCGGCTCCATCTCTGCTTCGCGCCCCGGCGGCTCCTGCTCCTGCTCGGGGAACGGCGGGATCGGCTCGGCGTGTGTGGGGTGCTGGGTCTCGGGGGCCATGGCGCCCGCAGTACCCCGTCATCATGCGCACATGCCCTCGCCGCCCGACCTGCGCGCCTCGGACGCCGACCGCGAGCGGACGGCGCAGGCCCTGCGCCAGCACGCCGCGGACGGGCGCCTCGACCCGTCAGAGCTCGACGAACGCCTCTCCGAGGCCTACGGGGCGCGAACGCGCGGGGAGCTCGACGCGCTGACCGCGGACCTGCCCGAGCTCGCGCCGCCGGCGCCGCCGCGCGCCCCGGCGCCCCGGGTCTCGCCGGCCTTGCGCTCCTCGCTCATCACCTTCGTGTCGCTGAACCTCGTGTGCTTGCTCGTGTGGCTCGCCACGGGGGCCAACGGCGGCTTCTGGCCCGGATGGGTGCTGCTCGGTACCGGCATCGCGCTCATCTTCCGTGTCGCCAACGCGCTGCGCGGCGACGACGACCCGCGCAAGCGCTGACCCGGCGCGAAATGGGATAGAACCGGCCCATGCCGACCTACATCATGCTGTCGACGCTCACGCCCGAGGGCGTCCAGACCGTCAAGAACAACCCGCAGCGCATCCGCGAGGTCAACAAGGAGCTCGAGCAGCTCGGGGCCACCGTCCGGGCCCAGTGGGCAACGCTCGGCGAGTTCGACTTCATCAACGTCGTCGAGGCACCCGACGACCGGACGATGGCGCGCGTCTCGCTCGAGCTCGGGTCGCGGGGCACGGCGCGCTACGAGACGCTCGCCGCCATCCCCGTAGATGAGTTCATCGCCTCGCTGTAGGACGGCGTGAGGGTCCTCGTGGTCGGCTCGGGTGGGCGCGAGCATGCCCTGGTGCGCGCGCTCGCGCGCTCGCGGCGGCGGCCCGAGATCGTCTGCGCGCCCGGCAACCCCGGCATCGCGGCCGACGCGCGCATCGCCGACGTGGCGGTGGACGACGTCGAGGGGCTCGTCGCGCTCGCCGAGCGCGAGGACGCCGCGCTGACCGTCGTCGGCCCGGAGGCGCCGCTCGTCGCCGGCCTCGTCGACGCGCTCGCCGAGCGCGGCCGCGCCGCCTTCGGCCCGGGCGCGGCGGCTGCGCGGCTCGAGGGCTCGAAGGCCTTCGCGAAGGAGGTCATGGCCGCGGCCGGCGTGCCGACCGCGGCGTGGCGGTCGGTCGCCACCGTCGCCGACGGGCTCGCCGCGATCGACCGCTACCCCGCGGTGCTGAAGTTCGACGGGCTCGCGGCCGGCAAGGGCGTCGTCATCGCCCCCGACGACGCGAGCGCCGAGGCGACCCTTCGCGCGTTCCTCGAGCAGCGCGTCTTCGGCGCGGGCGAGGTCGTCGTCGAGGAGCACCTCGAGGGCGAGGAGGTCTCGCTGCTCGCGCTCTGCGACGGCGAGCGGGCCGTGCCGATGGCGCCGGCCCAGGACTTCAAGCGCATCTTCAACGGCGACCGCGGCCCGAACACCGGCGGCATGGGCTCCGTCTCGCCCGTGTCGAGCGTCGACGCCGACGAGGCGCGCGAGCTCGCGCGCACGGTCCACCAGCCGGTCGTCGACGAGCTCCACCGCCGTGGCACGCCGTTCCACGGCTGCCTCTACGCCGGGCTCATGCTCACCGCCGACGGGCCGCGCGTACTCGAGTTCAACGTGCGCTTCGGCGACCCGGAGACCCAGGCCGTGCTCCCGCGGCTGGGCTCGGACCTGCTCGAGCTGGCGCTGCGCGCGGTCCGGCCCGGGGGGCTCGAGGGCGCCGTCCTGGAATGGGACGACCGCTGGGCGGTCACGGTCGTGCTGGCCACCGCCGGCTACCCCGCGTCGGCCTCGCGCGGCGACGTCATCGCCGGCGTCGAGCGCGTGCCCGCGGACGTCGAGGTGACCCACGCCGGCACGGCGCTCGACGACGCCGGGCGGCTCGTGACCGCGGGCGGCCGCGTGCTCAACGTGACCGGCCTCGGGGGCGATCCCGCCGCCGCCCGCGCCGCGGCCTATGCTGCCGCCGACCTGATCACCTTCGAGGGCCGGCAGCTGCGCACCGACATCGCGTTGCGGGCCGTGGAGCGCATCTGATGAGACCCCACCGAGGGTCCTCCCACAACGACATCAGGAGCCTGGCGGGAGAGTTCGGCGGGAGCGAACTCGTCCCCGAGGGCGGGGCCGTCACCGAGACCCAACCCGAGACGGCGTTCGCGGAGCTCGACGTCGACGCTCCGCTGGTCGGGATCATCATGGGCTCGAAGTCCGACATGCCGGAGATGGAGAAGGCCAGCGAGGTCCTGACCGAGCGGGGAATCCGCTCGGAGACGCGGGTCATGTCCGCGCACCGCGAGCCCGAGGTCGTCGCCGAGTACTGCCGCAACGCGCGCATGCGCGGCCTGCGGGTCATCATCGCGGGCGCGGGCCTGGCGGCCGCGCTGCCGGGCGTCGCGGCCGCGCACACCGACCTCCCTGTGATCGGCGTGCCGCTCTCGAGCCGGCTCAGCGCGCTCGGCGGCCTCGACGCGCTGCTCGCGATCGTCCAGATGCCGCCGGGCGTGCCGGTCGCGACCGTCGGCCTCGACAACGCCCGCAACGCCGGGCACCTCGCGGCGAGGATCCTCGGGGCCTGACGCCGGTGCCCGGGCGGCGCCTGGACCTCGACGCGCGCCGCGGGCTCGGCGAGCTGCTCGGGACCGTCTTCGCGCTCTTCGCCCGCCACCTCGGGCTCTTCCTCGGGGTCACGCTGATCGTCGTCGCGCCCGTCGTCCTCCTCGTCGACGGGGTCTGGGGCAAACGCTTGGCCGACGGCGCCGACGCCAACGTGCCGCTCGGGGCCGGGATCGCGAGCTTCGTGCTCAGCGCGATCGTCGTGCCCACGCTCGTCACCGCGCTGTTCGCGGTCATCCTCCAGCGCCTCGGGCGCGCGGACGTGCCGACGATGGGCGAGGCGCTCGACGCCGCGGGCGAGCGCGTGCTCCCGGCGGTCGGGGCCGTCGCCCTCTACGTCCTCGGGGTCGCCGCCGGCCTGCTCGCGCTCGTCCTGCCCGGCATCTACCTCGCCGTGCGCTGGTACTTCGCCGCGCAGGCCGCCGTCATCGACGGGCTCGAGCCGCGGGCGGCGCTCGCGCGCAGCGGCGAGCTCGTCGAGGGCTCGTGGTGGCGCGTGTTCGGGCTGCTGCTCGTGGCCGGCGTCATCTTCGGGCTCATCGGCGGCGGGCTCCAGCTCGCGATCGACGCCACGGGCAACGGCCTGCTCTACGTGCTCCTGCTCATCGCCGAGCAGACGCTCGTGCTCTCGCTGACCGCCCTCTTCGGCACGCTGCTCTTCTTCGACCTCCGCGCCCGGCGCATGGTGCTGCGGTGATCGAGCGCTACACGCGCCCGCAGCTCGGGGCGATCTGGACGGACGAGGCGCGCATGGAGACGTGGCGGCAGGTCGAGGTCGCCGCCTGCGAGGAGATGGAGGGCCCATCGGAGGCGGAGCTCGCCGCGATCCGCGCGGCCACCTTCACGGTCGAGGCCGTGCGCGAGCGCGAGCGCGTGACCGACCACGACGTCGCGGCCTTCGTCGACGTCCTGCAGGCCGACGCCGGCGAGGCCGGCCGCTGGATCCACTTCGGCCTCACATCGTCCGACGTGCTCGACACCGCGCTCGCGCTCCAGCTGCGCGCGGCCGGCGAGCACGTCGTCGCCGGCGCGCGCGAGCTCGTGGCGGCGCTCGCCGCGCGCGCCCGCGAGCACGTCGACACCGTTTGCGTGGGCCGGACGCACGGCGTCCACGCCGAGCCGACGACGTTCGGGATCAAGCTCGCCGGCTTCGCCTTCGAGGCCGCGCGCAACGCCGAGCGCCTCGAGCGCGCGTTCGCCCAGGCGGCCACCGGCGCGCTCTCGGGCGCCGTCGGGACCTACGCGGCGACGAGCCCCGCCTTCGAGGCGCGCGTGCTCGGCCGCCTCGGGCTCGCGCGCGAGCCCGTCTCCACCCAGGTCGTCCCGCGCGACCGCCACGCCGAGCTCGTCCAGGCCATCGCGCTCGCCGGCGCGGGGATCGAGCGGCTGGCCACGGAGATCCGCCACCTCCAGCGCACCGAGGTCCGCGAGGCCGAGGAGCCGTTCCGCGCCGGCGAGCAGAAGGGCTCGAGCGCGATGCCGCACAAGCGCAACCCGATCGTTACCGAGCGCCTCACCGGGCTCGCGCGCGTCCTGCGCGGGTACGCGCAGACGGCGGTCGAGGACGTCGCGCTGTGGCACGAGCGCGACATCTCGCACTCGGGCGCCGAGCGGGTGATCCTCCCCGACGCGACGATCTTGCTCGACTACATGCAGGCGCTCGCGACGCGCGTCGTCCGCGGGCTCGTCGTCCACGCCGATCGCATGCGGTCGAACCTCGAGCTGACGCACGGCGCGCTCTTCTCGCAGCGCGCGCTGCTCGCGCTCGTCGCCGCCGGGATGGCGCGCGACGACGCGTACCGGATCGTCCAGGAGGATGCGCAGCGCGCGTGGGACACCGGCACGCCCCTGCGCGAGCTGCTCGCGGCCCGGGAGCTCGGGCTCGATCTCGATTCCGTCTTCGACCTCGGGGCGTTCACCCGCCACGCCGCGGAGATCGTCGGCCGGCTCGATGCGGTCGCCTGACGCCGCCGCGCTGCTCGCGACGCGTACTATTTCGGCGCGGTCGTCCCGGGGCCCTCAGATCTCCAGCCGCTCGTCCTCGAGGTCGAGCTCGCGCTCGAGGCGGTGCATGACCTCGTTGGAGATCTCGCCGGAGTTGCGCAGCTCGACGAGCCGCCGGCGCTGCGCGGTCAGCACGGACCGCACCATCTTCTGATAGCGCTTGGCGCGGGTCTCGACCGCGTCGATGCCGCCCCCGTCCTCGAGCTCGCCGGCGCGGATCGCGAAGCGGCGCTGGCGGTACTCGTAGAGCATGCGCATCCGCTGGGTCGTGTCGTCGCGCGTCCACTCCGCAGCGCCGAGCTCGTCAAGCCGCTCGAGCGCCGCCTCGACGGCGGCGCGGCGGCCGAGCAGCTCCTCGCGGTCGTCGGCGCCGTCGTCCTCGACGTGCAGAGCCTTGATCACCAGCGGCAGCGTCAATCCCTGGATCACGAGCGTGGCGAAGATCACCGCGAACGTCAGGAACAGCACGATGTTGCGCTGCGGGAAATCGGAGGCGAGCGCGAGCGCGGCGGCCAGCGACACCGCCCCGCGCATCCCGCACCAGGCGTTGACGACGCGGATCCGCCACGAGGCGCGGCGCTCACGCTGGACCTGGCGCCGGTCGACGAGCCGGATGAAGCGCGTGAACAGCTCGGAGAACACGAGCCGGGTGAGGATCACCGCGGCGCTGACCGCCGCGGCCCAGCCGAGCAGCGTCAGCGGCTCCTCGTTGTTGAGCCCCTCGAGGATCATCGGGAGCTGCAGCCCGATGAGGACGAACAGCAGCGCGTTGAGGAGGAACGTGACGATCTCCCACACCGCATAGCCCGTCAGCCGCATCGACGCGGTCGAGATCTCCGGCGCCTTCCAGCCGAGCACGATGCCGGTCGTCACCGCGGCGAGCACGCCGGAGACGTGGAGCGCCTCGGCGGGGAGGTAACCCGCATAACCGCTGAGCAGCGAGATCGTGACCTCGGTCGGGATGTCGTTGATCCGGCGCCGGATCTCAACCAGCACCTTGCCGGCGACGAGCCCGATGGCGATGCCGGCGGCGACGTTCACGACGAAGTCCCCGGCCGCCTCCCAGAACACGAAGCCCGTGGCGACGGCCTTGAGCGCGGTGTTGTAGGCGACCAGCGCTGTGCCGTCGTTGAGCAGGCTCTCGCCCTCGATCAGCGACACCATCCGTCGCGGGACCTGCAGGCGGCGCAGGATCTCGGTCGGCGCGAGCGCGTCGGTGGGCGAGACGATCGCGCCGAGCACGAACGCGACCGGCCATGACATGCCCGGGATCAGCTCGTGGGCGACGACGGCGACCGCGCACATGGTCACGAGCACGAGCCCGACCGCTTGCACCGTGACCACCCGGATCCCGCGCCGGATGTCGTGCAGGTTCGCGAAGAAGGCCGACGAGTACAGCAGCGGGGGGAGGAAGATCACGAGGACGAGGTCCGGGTCCAGCGTGACGGTGTCGTCCGGCCCGAGGACCAGCCCCAGCGCCAGGCCCCCGATCACCAGGACGATCGGGTACGGCACATGGACGAGCCGCGCGACCGTGCCCAGCACGACCACGGACACGAGCAGCGAGACGAGGACGATCTGGATCTCGTGCATCAGGCCACTTGCTCGCGAAGGACGCCGCCGACCTCACTCTCCCGGATCGCCCGGGTTGAGGATGTCCACGTGCCGAACCGCCTCCGGCAGTGTCCGGCACACCTGCGTGACCGCCGCGTTGCCGCGCAACGGTTGGGCGATCCCAGCGAGCCGCCTTCCGCGCACGGCAGGGCCGAAGTCGATAGCCGGTAGGCGATCGCGACTGAAGAAGGCAGGCTTGAGGGCATCGGGGTTGGTGAGCTGACCGGCGGCGAAGCAGCGAGCCGAGCCAAACGCTTGCTGGATCGACGAGGCGTGGCATGGGCGCCCGCCAGGTATCACGGTGCAGAGCCATGGTCGGCGCCCGCAGCCGAGTCGGTCAGGACTGCAGGAAGGCCAGCAGGTCAGCGTTGATCGTCTCGGCCT
>DATNGY010000032.1:0-2293 GCA_035605735.1 Solirubrobacteraceae bacterium | reverse complement strand
TGCTCGACTTCGGCCTGGCGCAGTTCGACGAGGCCGACACGCTGACCGCGGTCGGGGACGTCCCGGGCACGCTGGCGTACATCTCGCCCGAGCGCCTCGGCGGCGAGGATGCCTCCGAGCGAAGCGACGTGTGGGCGGTCGGCGTGATCCTCTGGGAGTCGCTCGCCGGAAGCCACCCGTTCTGGGGCGTGCCGCTCCCGCAGGTCGCGTCCACCATCGCGTCCGGCGCCCCTCCGCTCTCGGCCCGTCGCACCGACCTGCCCCGCCGGCTGCTCGCCGCAGTGGACAGTGCGCTGGCGGTCGACCCGGCGAAGCGCCCGCCTGCCGCCCGCCTCGCAGTCGAGCTGCGCGAGGCGTTCGTCGTCGCGCGCCGTCCCGCCGCCGAGCGCCGGAAGCCGAAGCCCACCGGCCGCAAGAGCGTCCGCCCCGCTCCGCGTCCGGCGGCGACCCCGGTCCCTCTGACGCGACGTCTCGTGCCGGCCGTCCTCGCGGCCCTCGCGACCGCCGTCGGGGGCTCACTCCTGCCATTCTGGCCCGGCCCGCTGCTCGCCGCGCTCGCCCTCGCGGCGGGCCTTGCGACGCTGCGCTCGCCGCGGCTCGGCCTCGCCGTGGCGCTCGCGGTGCCCGTCTTTCCGCTCGGAAACGTCGCTCAGGCCGCCGCGGTCGTCTACGGCGTGCTCGCGCTCGGTTGGCTCGCGGTCACGTGGCGGGACGCGCGGGCGGGGCTCGCCTTCTGCGCCGGCCCGCTGCTCGCCCCGTTCGGCCTGCTGGCGCTCCTCCCGCTCGCCGTCCAGCCCGCCCGGGGCCTCTGGCGGCGTGCGCTGCACGCGGGCGCGGGCGTCTTCGCCGCGGCCGCGGTCGCGGGCCTCTCCGGCGGCGCGCTGCCGCTCGGCGGCGCGACCGTCGCCGACCTCGGCGTCGCGCAGAGCGAGCGGCCGACGGACGTGGTCTCCGCCCTCGGCACGGTGCTCGACGCCAACCGGGCGATCGCGACGACAGCCCTCGCGCTGGCGCTCGTCGCCATGCTGCTTCCCCGGGCGACGGCGCGCGGCCCGTGGGGGATCGCCGTCCTCGGTGTGCTCCAGCTCACTCTCGTCCTCGCCTGGGCGCCCTCGATCCCCTGGTCCGGGTTCGTCCTGGGCACCTGGCTCCTCTGCGGCATCCTGGCGGCCGCGCCCTTCCTCGGAGCGATCGCCAGACGCGGTGGTCGCTAGACTCGCTCGGGGGAGGCGCCCCGGTCAATGAGCGTCCTTCGCGCAATCGAGAGCAAGATCGAGGGCCTCTTCGAAGGGGTCTTCGGGCGCGCCTTTCGCACACACGTCCAGCCCGTCGAGCTCGCCCGGAAGCTCGCGAAGGAGATGGACGAGCACCGCTCGGTCTCCGTCTCGCGGGTGTACGTCCCCAACGAGTACACCCTCTATCTCTCCTCGTCCGACCGGCTGCAGTTCGCGGCCTACGAGGGCTCGCTCGTCGGAGAGCTCCAGGAGTACCTCGTCGAGCACGCGCGCCGTGAGGGCTACGCGCTGCTCACGCCGCCTCGTGTCCTGCTCGAGACGGACGACGATCTCGCCATGGGCGAGTTCGGCATCGCGACACGCGTCGTCCAGGCCGACGAGGCCCACGCGGCCGCGGTCGCCGTGCAGCTGCCGGCGCCGGCTCCGGCCGCACCGGCGCCCGTCCCCGTGCCTTCGCCGTCGTTCCCGGAGCCTCCGGCGGCGACGATGGTGTACCGGCCCGAGGCGCCGCTCGCCGAGGACGACGGCCCGCCTCCCGAGGTCGTCCGGGAAAGGGTGACGCTGACCGTCGGCGGGCGCGTCGTTCCCCTGACGACGAGCCGCGTCGTAGTCGGCCGCTCGCGCGAGTGCGATATCCGCGTCGACGACGGGAACGTCTCACGGCGCCACTGCGAGGTCGCCCAGGAGGGGCCGACCGCGTGGAGCGTCGTCGACCTGGGCTCGACGAACGGGACCGAGGTGAACGGCAAGCGCGTCTCGGGAAAGCAGCGGCTCGACGACGGCGACCGCATCGTGATCGGCGGCACCGAGCTCGTCTTCGGGCGCTCTCGCTCGTGAGCGTCGCCGTCACGGCCGACGAGGCGCTCCTCGGCCTCAAGGTCGCGTTCCTCGTCCTCCTCTACCTGTTCGTCTGGCTCGTCGTGCGCTCTGCGACGCGCGGGCTGTCGGCCGGCGCGCCGCAGGAGAGCATCATCGTCCCGGCGGCGGAGGCGGCCGCGCTCCGCGCCGCCCACGGGATCGCACCGCGCAGGGTCGTCGTGCTCGCGAGCCCGGCGCTC
>DATNGY010000031.1:0-3857 GCA_035605735.1 Solirubrobacteraceae bacterium | reverse complement strand
TCGGTCTCGTTCTTGGGCATGGCGTGGATGTGGGCGCACCCGCCAGGCGGCTTGCTACGGTTCGTAGCTACGTGAGGTAGCTGGGGCCGGGAGGCGAGCTCGTGCAGCAGAAGTGGTGGACCCTTACGGCGGTCGGCGTGGCGATCTTCATGCTGCTGCTGGACATCACGATCGTCAACGTCGCCCTGCCCGACATCCAGCACTCGCTGGACGCGAGCTTCACCGACCTGCAGTGGGTGGTCGACGCCTACGCGCTGACGCTGGCCTCGCTGCTGCTCGTGTCGGGCTCGATCGCCGACCTCGTCGGGCGTCGCCGCGTCTTCACGATCGGGCTCGTGATCTTCTCGGCCGCGTCGCTGGCCTGCGGCCTGGCGGGCAGCCCGACCATGCTCACGCTCTCGCGGGCCGTGCAGGGCACCGGCGGCGCGATGATGTTCGCGACCTCGCTCGCGCTCGTCGCCCAGGCCTTCCGCGGCCGCGACCGCGGCGTCGCCTTCGGCGTCATCGGCGCCGTCACGGGCGCCGCGGTGGCCGTCGGGCCGCTCGTCGGCGGCGTGCTCACCGACGGCCTCGGCTGGGAATGGATCTTCCTCGTGAACGTGCCGATCGGCGTCGCCGCGGTCGTGCTCACCCGCGCGAAGGTCGCCGAGTCGCGCGATCCGCGCTCGGGATCGATCGACATGCTCGGGGTAGTGGCCTTCGCCGGCGCGCTCTTCTGCCTCATCTTCGCGCTCGTGCGCGGCAACGCCGAGGGCTGGTCGAGCGCGCTCATCGTCGGGCTGCTGATCGGCGCGGTCGTCCTGCTCGTCGCGTTCGTCGTCATCGAGCTGCGGACCGCAGACCCGATGTTCGACCTGGCGCTGTTCCGCAAGCCGGCGTTCGCGGGCGCGTCGATCGCGGCCTTCTCGATCTCGGCCTCGCTCTTCGCGATGTTCCTCTACATCAGCCTCTACCTGCAGAACATCCTGCACTACAGCCCGCTGGAGGCCGGCCTGCGCTTCCTGCCGGTCTCGATGCTCGCGTTCTTCGTCGGCCCGGTTGCCGGCCGGCTGTCGGCGCGCTGGCCCGCGCGCCTGTTCCTCGGCGGCGGGCTGGCGTTCGTGGCGGTCGGGCTCCTGCTCATGCACGGCGTCGAGGTCGACTCGGCGTGGACGACGCTGCTGCTGGGCTTCATCGTCGCCGGCGTCGGCGTCGGCCTCGTCAACCCGCCGCTGGCCTCGACGGCCATCGGCGTCGTCGAGCCCGCCCGCAGCGGCATGGCCTCGGGCATCAACTCGACGTTCCGTCAGGTCGGCATCGCGACGGGCATCGCGGGGCTCGGGGCGGTCTTCCAGCACCGCGTCGAGAGCATCGTCGCGCACGGGCTGGCGGGCACGCCGGCCTCCGGGCGCGCCGGCGAGATCGCCCAGGCCGTCGCCTCCGGCGGCGGCGGCCGGGTCGCGTCCGCGGTGCCGCCCCAGGCGCGCCAGGCCGTGGGGCGCACGGTCACCGAGGCGTTCGTCGGCGCGTTCAACACGCTCCTCATCATCGCCGCGATCACGGCCTTCATCGGCGCGGTATGCGCCGCGGTGCTCGTCCGCCAGCGCGACTTCGTCGCCTCCGAGGCGCCCGGGCACGAGGCCGAGACCGAGGCGGAGGTGGCCGCGGCGTGAGGCCCGTGCAGACGCGCCGACGGCGGCGTCCGGAGGAGGTCGAGCGCGACGTCCTCGGGGCGACGCTCGAGCTCCTGCAGCGCGACGGCTACCGGGGCCTCTCGGTCGACGCCGTGGCCGAGCGCAGCGGCGTGGCCAAGACGACGATCTACCGCTACTTCCGCAACAAGGCCGACCTCGCCACGGCGGCGCTCGCGGCCTTCGCTCGCCCCGCGGACGATCCGCCGCTGCCCGACGAGCCGCGCGCTGCGCTCACCGAGTTCCTGAGGCGCTTCCGGGCGCGCATGGATGCCAAGGGCTTGGGGGTGCTGGGGTCGATGCTCCAGGAGGACGAGGACCCCGAGCTGCTGGAGCTGCACCGCGCGCGCATCGTCAGGCCGCGCCTGCTGGCGGCGCGCCGGGCGCTCGAGGCGGCCGTCGCGCGCGGCGAGCTGCGCGCGGACGCCGACCTCGGGCTCGCTCTCGAGCTCGCCGTCGGCGGCTACTTCGCGGCGCACATCAGCGGCCGCGAGCTCCCGGCCGACTGGCCCGAGCGCGTCACCGAGCTGCTCTGGTGTGGGCTCGCCGTCGAGGCAGCGACCGCCGGCGCGCGCTGAGCGGTCAGCTAACCGTCCAGATGACGCCCGAGTGACCGTTCGCGCCCGCGCGCGCGGGCGAAGCGCTCGAGCTCGGCCACCTGGCGCGCGCCGAGGCCCTCGACCGGCGACGTCGGTACGAGCAGCGTTCGCGCCGGGCGCGCGGCCGCCCAGGCGTGGCAGGCGTCGTTGAAGGCGTCGTCCACCCAGGCCAGCGGGCGGTCGCCGGCGTACGCGTCGACGGCGGCGAGCTTCCAGTGGGCCGTCGTCTCCGGCGCGGCGGCGAACGTGAGGTAGGGCAGCGCGGCCGGGAGCCCGAGCGCCGCGACGAGGTGCTCGTTGGCCTTCTCCTCCCAGCCCGTACACCACGCGAGCTCGAAGTGGTCGGACAGGGCGAGGAGGTGCTCGGCGGCCGCGGCCGAAATGAGGTGCGGGATGCCCTCGACGTTCAGCCACGTCCCAGGCGGGCAGCGGTCGGGCCGAAAGCCGAAGAGCGAGATGACGCCGTCGACGTCGACGAGCAGGAGCGGTTTGTCACGAGTCTGCACCAGGTTCGTTCAGTCTTTCGCGTGGCGGCGACCTTCGGTGCGCGCGTTCGCTAGCCTCACGCCCTCGTCGTGCGGTCGAGGAGGCGAGCGGCGGTGTCGATACGGGTCGGAGGGACCCTGGCACCGAGTTCGTGACCGTGTCGGCGTGCCCAAGACCCCATGACCCTGCAGCTCGGCATCCTGCTGGCGTTCCTGTGCGCCTTCGCATCGAACCTCGGCTTCTTCTACAAGCACCGCGGCGCGTGCGCGGCGCCGACCGTCGACGTCCGACATCCGCTGCGTACGGCCCGCGGGCTGTGGGCTTCGCGGTGGTTCGCGATCGGCATGGGCATCGGAGGGATCGGCTGGGCGCTCCACGTGGCCGCGATCTCGCTCGCACCGCTCTCCGTCGTTCAGGTCGTGCTCTCGGGCGGGGTGGTGCTCATCGCGGTCATGGCCGACCGGATGTTCGGCTTCGAGGTCGGTCGCCGGCAGTGGTGGGGCCTCGCGCTCACCGCGCTCGGCCTCGTTCTCCTCGGGCTCACCACGCCGGACCCATCGGGCGCGCACGCGTCCTTCTCGGACCCGGCGATGATCGCCTTCGAGGCTGGGCTCTTCGGGATCGGCGGCCTGCTCATCCTGGGGCCCCGCGCGGGCGCCCCGGCCGAGCACCACGGCGTCATGCTCGCCGCCGCCGCCGGCATGCTCTTCGGCGTCTGCAACGTCGCGGTCAAGGCTCTCAGCGGGATGGCCGGCGCCGGGCCGCTCGGCCTCGCGAGCCCGTGGCTCCTCGTCGCCCTCGCCGCGTCGGCGGCCGCGTTCTACGCCTCGGCGAAGTCGCTGCAGGACGGCGACGCGGTCGAGGTCATCGCGATCACGGGAACCGCGGCCAACATCGCGGGCGTCTCGGGCGGGATCCTCGTCTTCGGCGACCCGATGCCCGGCACCGCCGTCGGCATCGCGATCCAGGCCTTCGCCTTCGTCCTCGTCGTCGTCGCCTCGGCGCTGACGCCGGCGCCGGTGCGCGCGGCCGAGCGCGCCGCTGCGGCGGCCGCGGGCGCTCGGTAGCCTCCCGGGCGCTCGAGCTGCCGCGCAGGTCCCTC
>DATNGY010000030.1:0-2056 GCA_035605735.1 Solirubrobacteraceae bacterium | reverse complement strand
CGCCTCTTCGAACATCTGCTTGCTAGTGAACGGGTTGCGCAGCGCGTCGTTGATCATCGCGTCGAGCGCCTTCACGTCGCCCATGCGGAAGCCGAAGCGGGCGTTCGGGAGCAGGTAGGGCGCCTGCGACATCGACTCCATCCCGCCGCCCACGCCGACCTCGACGTCGCCGGCACGGATCGCCTGGTCGAGGATCACCGAGGCGCGCAGGCCCGAGGCGCAGACCTTGTTGACGGTCTCGGAGGAGACCTCCTTCGGGATCCCCGCCTTGATCTGGGCCTGACGCGACGGGATCTGTCCGGCGCCGGCCTGGATCACGTGACCCATGACCACGTGCTGGACCTCGTCGGGCGCGACGTCGGCGCGCTCGAGGGCGGCCTCGATGGCGGTCGCGCCGAGGTCGGTCGCGGGCAGGGAGGCGAGTCCCCCGCCCATCTTGCCGACCGGCGTGCGGGCGGCGCTGAGGATGACGGTCGTCGGCATGATGTCCAGAGTATTCACATACCGTGCGCCGTCCATGCGCGCCTCGGCGACGACTGACACGCCGGAGGCGACCGGCGCCGACACCGTCGCCGTCGGCGTCTTCGAGGACGAGGCCGTGCGCCGCCCGGCGCTCGCCGCGCTGGTCGCCTCGGGCGAGGCGCGGCGCGCCTTCCGCCACCTCGCGCTCGTTCACGCCGAGGGGCAGCGCTGGCTCGTCGTCGGACTCGGCGAGCGGGGCAGCTTCGACGGCGAGCGCGCGCGCGTCGCGGCCGCGGTCGCCCACGCACGCGCGCTCGAGCTCGGGACTCGGGAGCTGTGCTGGCAGCTGCCGGACGGGGCGGACGATCGGATCGTCTCCGGCATCGTGTGCGGCACGATCCTCGCCGGCTATCGCTTCGAGCGCTATCGGCGCGAGGCGGAAGGCCACGCGCTCGAGGAGCTCATCGTGTCCGCCGAGCGCGACGTCGACGCGGCGGTGCGCGACGCCGCCGTCGTCGCCGAAGCGCAGAACGCGGCGCGCGAGCTCCAGGATACGCCGGCCAACGACCTGACGCCGACCGCGCTCGGCGAGCGGGCGGCCGCCCTCGAGGGGCTCGACGTGGAGGTCGACGGACGGGGCTTCCTGCGCGAGCGGGGCATGGGCGCCTTCGCCGCGGTCGCGCAGGGCAGCGACGTCGAGCCCGCGCTCGTGGTCGCGCGCTACGACGGCCGCGCCAGCCCGCTCCTCGGCCTCGTCGGCAAGGCGGTCACCCACGACACGGGCGGTCTGTCGATCAAGCCCGCCGGCCAGATGCCCGACATGAAGTACGACATGTCCGGCGGCGCCGCGGTCCTCGAGGCGACCGCCGCGATCGCGCAGCTCGGGCTGCCGGTGCGCGTCGTCGCGGTCATCGGCGCGACCGAGAACGCGATCAACGGCGTCGCGACGAAGCCCGGCGACGTCGTGCGCGCGCTGGACGGGACGACGATCGAGGTCACGAACACCGACGCGGAGGGGCGGCTCGTGCTGGCCGACTGCCTGCTGCACGCCCGCGCGCTCGGCGCCGAGCGGCTCGTGGACCTCGCGACGCTGACCGGCGGCATCGTCACCGCGCTCGGTTCGGTCTACGCCGGGCTCTTCGCCAGCGACGACGCTTGGGCCGAGGCGCTCCTCGCCGCCGGCGCGGACGCGGGCGAGGCGCTCTGGCGGATGCCGCTGCACCCCGCCTACGAGGAGCTCCTGCAGAGCCGCGTGGCCGACCTCGTCAACGCGCACCGCGAGCGCAAGGCCCACGCGATCCAGGGCGCGACGTTCCTCGCGCGCTTCGCGGGCGACGGCCCGTGGGCGCACATCGACATGGCCGGGGTCTCGCACGACCTCGGCCGCCCGTACGCGGCGAAGGGCGGCTCGGGCTGGGGCGTGCGGCTGCTCGTCGAGCTCGCTCGCGGGCTGGGGCGCGAGCCACACTAGGGTGGCTGGTCATGTTCTTCGAGCTCCCCGACGACCACCGCCTGCTCCAGGAGACGGTCCGCGACTTCGCGCGCAACGAGATCGCCCCGGTGGCCGAGGAGCTCGACCGCGAGAAGCGCTTCC
>DATNGY010000029.1:0-2448 GCA_035605735.1 Solirubrobacteraceae bacterium | reverse complement strand
ACGGCGATGCCCTGGCGCTGGCCGCCGGACATGGTGGCCACCGGCGCCGCGGTGTCCTGCAGCGCGACGCCGAGGTTCTTGAAGGCGTCGCGGCTCTGCGTGCGCATGGCCTGCTTGTCGATGAAGCCGAGCCGGCCCAGCAGGCCCGTGCGCATGACCTCGCGGCCGAGGAACATGTTGGCGCCGGCGTCGAGCTCGGCCGCGAGCGCGAGGTCCTGGTAGACGGTCTCGATCCCCAGGCGGCGCGCGTCGAGCGGAGTGTGCAGCTCGACCGGCTGGCCCTCGAAGAGGATCTGGCCGGAGTCGGGCTGGTGCACGCCGGCGAGCGTCTTGACCAACGTCGACTTGCCGGCGCCGTTGTCGCCGACCAGCGCGACGACCTCGCCCGGGTAGACGGAGAAGCTTGCGGCGCGCAGGGCGCGGACGCGGCCGAAGTTCTTGACGATCTCCCTGGCTTCGAGCAGGGGCTCGGGCATCAGGCGGGCTCCTTTTCGATGGCGGAAACGGCCGGCAGGTCGTCGGCGCTGGCGAAGAGCTCGGCGGCCACGCCGGCGAGCAGCGCGGCGCCGCGGCAGCCGGCCTCGATCACGGGCGGAGCCTCGATCGCGCCCAGGCGGCGCTTGGCGTCGAACACCGCGGGGTCCCGCGCCCAGCCGCCGGTGACGACGACCTTCGTATGCGGACCGGCCACCTCGTCGATGTGGGCGATCAGCGCCTGCACCTCGCGCGTCACCGTGTCGATGGCAGCGCGCCACATGGCGGCCGGCTCGGCCTCGGGCAGCCGCACCGGCGGGCGCTCGAGGGAGTGCAGCTCGAGCTCGAGCGCGGGCGCGTCGCCGGGAGCGATGGCGAGCGCGCCCGCACTGAGCTGTTCGCGATCGGTGCCGAGTTGCTCGAGCACCTCTCGCAGGGCAAGACCGGACCACACGCCGGCCAGCAGGGCCTGGCGTCCTCCGGCCACGTGCCAGCCGACGGTCACGCCGGCCTGCGCGCTGCGCCGGCGCGCAGCGGCGTCCTGGGGCGGGGCGACGCGCACGAGCGCCTCGGCGGTCCCGCACGAGTCGAGTACGTCGCCGGGCGCGATCACGCCGACCCCGACGCCGGCGACGAGGTGGTCGTGGCCGGCCACGGTCAGCACGGCGCCGTCGGTGCCGGGCAGCGCTGCGCCGTCGCTGCGCCCGGCCGCCGTGCCCGCGACGACGAGCTCCGCGAGCGCGTCGTCGGCCAGGCCGGCCCACGCGAGCGCATCGGCGTACGGCGCCACGGGCTCGAGGTCGAGCAGCCCGGTGCGCGAGGACAGCGAGAGCTCTGAGACCTGGCGGCCGCCGAGGCGGTGCACGATCCACTCGCCGACGTTCAGCCAGCGCGCGGCGCCCTCGGTGCCTAGGTGTCTGAGCTTGACCAGCGAGCACAGCGCGCTCGCGGGCAGGCCGGTGCGGTGGGTGAAGTCGGGCAGGTCGCGCGCCAGCGCCCGCGCCTCGGCGGCGCCGCGCGAGTCGTGCCAGGCGACGGGGCGGTGAAGGACGGCGCCGTCCGCGTCCAGCAGCATCCCGGTCTCGGCCACGCTCGTCACGCCGATGCCGGCCACGTCGCCCTCGGGCGCGCGCTCGAGGGCCTCGCGCGCGGCGCCGACCACGGCGCCGAGCAGCGCTTCGGCATCGAGCTCGGCGCCGGTCGGGACCGGCTCCCACGGCGTCGGCACCTGGCCGTGGGCGAGCTCGACCCCGCGCGCGTCGACCACCGCGGCCTTGCAGGCCGACGTGCCGACGTCGATCCCGAGCAGCAGCTCGGTCATGAGTCGACCGCCGGGGGACGACTTGCGATGGCCACGAGGTCGCCGTCGACGTGGACGGGCCCCGCCGCATGAGGGACGAGCAGCGCGTCGCCGCGGGTCACGTCGAGGCCGGCCAGCGTGCCGGCGCCCTCGACGACGAGGACGACTGCGAAGCCGGCGGGCAGCTGCAGCGAGCCGCCCGCGGGCGCGATGCGCTGGGCGGTGAAGAAGCGGGCGGCGGCGGGCGGCAGGAGCTCGGACACGGGGCCGTCGCCCCGCGGGCCACGCAGGGCCGCAGGGTCGCGCGCGGTTCGCTCGACGCTGGCCAGCGCGACGTCCCAGCCGAGGCCGAGCGTCGCGGCCCGCTCGTCGTCGATCCCGAAGCCGTCCCACTCGATCAGGATCGAGAGGTCCGTGGGCTCCTGGAGCTCGGCGATGAGGATCCCGTCGCCGATCGCGTGGGGCACGCCGGCGGGGACGAAGACCGCGTCGCCGGCGCTCACCGGTACGGGGGTGAGCGCGCCGAGGAGGGCGTCGTGGTCCTGGGCGTCGACCCAGGCGCGTAGGGTGTCCTGCGCGATCGCCTCGCGCCAGCCGACGGCCACCTCCGCGCCCTCGCGCGCGGCGAGGACGATCCAGGCCTCGGTCTTGCCGAAGTCCAGCCCGAGGTGCTC
>DATNGY010000028.1:0-6460 GCA_035605735.1 Solirubrobacteraceae bacterium | reverse complement strand
AGGGCACGAGCACCGCCCCGCCCTCCAGGGCGCCGGAGCGCACGGCGTCCAGCGCGCGCTCGGCCTCCTCGAGCGCGAAGGTCGTCACGTGCGTGCGCACCGGCACCCGCGGCGCGAGGTCCAGGAACTCGACGGCGTCGGCGCGCGTGAGGTTGGCCACCGAGCGCAGCACGCGCTCGCCCCAGAGGATCTCGTAGGGGAAGGAGGGGATGTCGCTCATGTGGATGCCCGCGCAGACGATCGTGGCGCCCTTGGCGCTCGCCCGCAGGGCCGCCGGCACGAGCGCGCCCACGGGCGCGAAGATGATCGCGGCGTCGAGCTCCTCGGGCGCGGGCCCGAGCGCGTCGCCGGCCCACTCGCAGCCGAGCTCGAGCGCGAAGGCCTGCGACGCCTCGTCGTCGGCGCGCGTGAAGGCGAAGACGCGACGCCCCTGGTGCAGAGCGACCTGGCAGACGATGTGCGCGCTGGCGCCGAAGCCGTGGAGCCCCAGGCGCGTCGCGTCGCCCGTCATGCGCAGCGCGCGGTGCCCGATGAGCCCGGCGCACAGCAGCGGCGCGGCCTCGAGGTCCGCGAAGGCGTCGGGCAACGGGTGGACGAACGCGGCGTCGGCCACGGCGCGCGTCGCGTAGCCGCCGTCGACGTCGAGGCCCGTGAAGCGCGCGAGCAGGCAGAGGTTCTCGCGGCCCGAGGCGCAGAAGCGGCACGTGCCGTCGGTCCACCCGAGCCACGGCACGCCGACGCGCGCGCCCGCCTCGAGCTCGGCCTCCGCGCCCGCGGCGAGCACCGAGGCGACGATCTGGTGGCCGGGGACGACCGGCAGCCGCGAACCGCGCAGCTCGCCGTCGCGGATGTGCAGGTCGGTGCGGCAGACGCCGCACGCGCGGACGTCGAGCAGCACCTCGCCGGGCCCCGGCTCGGGGTCGGCGAGCTCGGTCGCGCGCAGTGGCCGGCCGGGCTCGTCGAGGACCATCGCGCGCACGAGATCATGATCTACCCTCGAGGTCGTGGCCGCGCGCACCGACATCCTCGACCTCGGTCGCCTGCAGCTGCAGGCGGGCGAGGGCCGCCGGCTGACGCTCGGCGTCGGCCTGGGCGACTTCGAGCTGGGCGGCGAGCGCTACGCGCCCTCGCCCGCGCTCGTCGACGTCCGGCTCGACGTCTCGCGGATGACCCACGGCGGCTACGCGCTGCGGCTGCGCTTCGCGGCCGCGCTGACGGGTCCGTGCATGCGCTGCCTCGAGGACGCCGCCCCGAGCATCGAGGTCGACGCCCGCGAGGTCGACCAGGACGGCGGCGGCGAGGAGCTCTCGAGCCCCTACGTCCGCGGCGGCGATCTCGACCTCGCCGCCTGGGCGCGCGACGCCTACGCGCTCGCGCTGCCGGCGCAGGTCGTCTGCCGCGAGCGTTGCGCCGGGCTCTGCCCGCTCTGCGGCGCCGACCTCAACGCGGAGCCCGGGCACGCGCACGAGCGCGAGCCCGACCCGCGGTGGGCGAAGCTGCGCGAGCTGCGCTTCGAGTAGCTCAGCTCCCGCCGCCGCCGAGGACGGGCTTGAGGTCGAGCACGGGCGTGCCGTCGACCGCCTCGAGGTCGCGGACGCGCACGCGCCGGCCCTCGAGCGCCACGATCTCCACCTCGTGCAGCCCGATCGGGTTCGGGCGGTCCGCCGAGCGCGTGCCGAAGACGCCGCGAAGCGGGGCGGCGGCGTCGTCGCGCGGATGGACGCGGAGCACATCGCGGCGCGCGCGGTGCAGCCACGTGAGGACGACGATGCGGTCGCCCGGGCGCAGGCCGTCGAGCGCCTCGAGCACGCCGGGCTCGAGCACGAGCCACGCCTCGGGCGCGCCCTCGAAGCCCTGCTTCGGCGCGCTGGCCGGATCAGTGAGGGGCGACGCCACGACGCCGATCGGGACGAGCCGGGTCCGCTCGGCACTCACAGGTAGGCCCCGCTCGGGACGTAGGGCGCCATCGGCCCGAGCTGGCCGCCCGCGAACACCGGGCCGTCCGGCGACAGCCCGAGGCCGGCGTCGAGCGCGACCGCCACGGCCCAGTCCTGGCCCGCAGTGAGGAAGTCGACGCCGACGGTCGCGCCCGGCCCGGCCGCCGCAAAGGCCGCCCACAGCGCGGTGCGCGCGGCCGCCTCGTCGCGGCCGGCGAGCAGCATCGCGCGCGCGCCGCGCAGGACGCAGAAGGCGCGGTCCTCGACGACGAACAGGCGCGCCCCGAACCGCAGCGCGACGGGCAGGTCGCGGCCGTGCCCGGCGCCGCGGATCTCGCGCCCGATCGCGTCCGCGACGGCGATCCCGCCCGCGTCCGCCTCCTCGACGCCGGCCAGGTCCGGGATTCGGGCCTGGTCGACGATGCCGGCCGCGCTCAGGGACGGTCGCACGGGAATCCCGGTGCGCGCGTACAGGCGGATCGCCGCTGGGTGCTCGGAGGAGAGGATGATCCGTCCCCGGACGCCGTCGCCGTAGGCGAGCGTACGCGCCAGGAGGGCCGAGCCGACGCCTCGGCCCTGCGCCGCCTCGGCGACCCCGAACTGCGAGAGGCCCCAGATCCCCTCGCGCACGAGCGCGAGCGCGATCCCGCACACCTCGCCGTCGCGGCTGGCGACCCAGGCGCCGCCGGGATCGGTCTCGGCGAGGTGCGCGATCCGCGCGAGCCCGCGGGCGCGGCGCGCGGCCTCCGTCTCGCCCGGCTCCGCCCCGCCGATCAGCCCCGTCGCGAGCGCGTCGGCCGCGGGGACGTCCTCGTCGCGCAGCGGGCGGATCGCGACGTCGGCGGGCACAGGGGCCAGTCAAGCACGGCGGATCCACTACCCTGGTCGTCGCCCATGGCCGTCCCGAAGCAGAAGCAGTCGCACTCGCGCACCGCCAAGCGTCGCGCCACGCACAAGCTCGCGGCGCCGACGTACAACGCGTGCCCGCACTGCCACAGCCCGCGCCTGCCGCACCGCGTGTGCCCGAACTGCGGCACCTACGCGGGTCGTGAGGTCGTGGCCACCGACCACGGCCACGATCACGACCACCAGTAGCCTGTAACGCCATGAGCGTGACGGTCGCGGTCGACGCCAACGGCGCCGACCTGGGCCCCGCCGAGGTCGCCGCCGGTGCGGCGATCGCCGCGGAGCAGGACATCCGCGTCGTGGTCTTCGGCCCCGCCCGCGAGCTCGGCGACGCGCCAGACGGCGTCGAGATCGTCGACGCGCCCGTCTCGATCGCCAAGGCCGCCGACCCGGCGGGCGCGTCGCGCGCGACGCCCGAGGCCTCGATCGTGCAGGCCGTCCGCGCCGTCGCCGAGGGGCGCGCGGACGCCTTCGTCTCGGGCGGCTCGACGGGCCCCGCGCTCGCGGCGGGCCTCTTCAACATCCGCCGGGCGCCCGGGGTCCACAGGCCCGCGCTCGCGATCCCCGTCCCCGTGCCCGGCCATCCCGTGACGATCGTCGACGTCGGCGCGAACACGGAGGTGCGCCCCGAGCACCTAGTCCAGTTCGGCTTCATGGGCGCCGCGCTCGCCCAGGTCGTCCTCGGGGTCGAGCGCCCCCGCGTCGGGCTGCTCTCGATCGGCGAGGAGGCGACGAAGGGCACGCCGCTCGTCGTCGACGCCCATGCCGCGCTGCGCGACCGCCTCGCCGAGGGCGGCCACTTCACGTGGGTGGGCAACGTCGAGGGCAACGAGGTCCCGGCCGGCAAGGCCGACGTCGTCGTCACCGACGGCTTCACCGGCAACGTCGCGCTCAAGCTGATGGAGGGCGTCTCGGAGGAGATGCTGCGCAACATCCGCAGCGTGGCGACGTCGTCGCGGCGCGCGAAGGCCGGCGGGCTGCTGCTGCGCCCGGCGCTGCTGCAGTTTCGCGACATCATCGATCCCGAGAGCGTCGGCGGCGCCTACCTCCTCGGCCTGCGCCGCCTCGGAGTCGTGCCCCACGGGCGCTTCAGCCGCGTCGGGATCGGGCAGGCGATCGTCCTCGCCGCGCGCGGCGTCGACGGCGACCTCGTGAGCCAGACGCACGCGGCGCTCGAGGCCGCCGGCGCGCTGCGGCGCGGCCCGCTCGCGGCGTCCGGGGCGGGCACTACGGTGTCGGCGCCATGACCCGCGACGAGGTCTTCGCGCTGATCCGTGCGCACCTGGCCGACGAGCTCGAGATCGATCCCGAGCGCATCGGCCCGTCGACGCGCTTCCGCGAGGACCTCGAGGCCGACTCGCTCGACCTCTTCACGCTCGTCCAGGAGCTCGAGGACTCCTACGGCGTGCGGATGACCGACGAGGAGGCCGCGAGGATCCTCACCGTGGGAGAGGCCGTGGACTTCGTCGTGGCCCGCGTCCCCTCCGAGGCTTGAGGCCCTCCTGGAACGCCTGCGCGCCCTCCTCGACGAGCTGCCCGAAAGCCTGCGCCAGCAGGTCTTCACGCACGCCTCGTGGACCGACCGGCCCGCGGACTCCTACGCGCGGCTGGCCTTCCTCGGCGACGCGGTGCTAGGCCTGGCCATCACGGCGCACCTCTACCCGCGCCTGGAGGCCGAGCGCTTCGGCGCCGGGCGGCTGACGAAGATCCGCGCGCAGACCGTCTCCGGCCCGTCGTGTCGCGCCGTCGCGGAGCGGCTCGGCGTCGCCGAGCTGCTCGCCGCCGCGGCGCCGGCGGGGATCGGCCAGTCGGCCTCGACGCTCGTCGCCACCGAGCGCGTGCTCGCGAGCGTCATCGAGGCCGTCATCGGCGCCTGCCACCTGCACGCGGGCTACGAGCGGACGGCCGCCGCGGTCGTCGAGGCCTTCGCGCCCGAGATCGAGCACGCGCTGCGCCATCCCGTCGACTTCAAGTCCACGCTCCAGGAGCGCCTGGCCCAGCGCGGCGACGTCGTCGCCTACGAGGTGACCGCCGAGCTCGGGCCGCCGCACGACCGCACGTTCGAGGTCGCCGCCTCCGTCGCGGGGCGCCCGGTAGGAACGGGCTCGGGGCGCTCGAAGAAGCATGCAGAGCAGCAGGCCGCCCGCGCCGCGCTCGAGATGCTCGACTCCGCCGACCAGGACGAGTGAACGATGCACCTCAAGTCGATAACGCTGAAGGGCTTCAAGTCGTTCCCCGACCGCACGCGCCTGGAGTTCGCTCCCGGAGTCTCGGTCATCGTCGGGCCGAACGGCTCGGGCAAGTCGAACGTCACCGACGCCGTCCTGTGGGCGATGGGCGAGCAGTCGCCGCTCGCGGTCCGCGGCCAGTCGATGCAGGACGTCATCTTCGGCGGCGGGCACGGCGTGCAGGCGCGCTCGGGCGCCGAGGTCGAGCTCGTGCTCGACAACGCGGACGGGCGGATCGATCTGCCCGCCGGCGAGATCTCGATCCTGCGCCGGCTCGACCGCAGGGGCGAGGGGGAGTACCGGCTCAACGGCGCCCGCTGCCGGCTCGTCGACGTGCTCGAGGTCCTCTCCGACACGGGCCTGGGCAAGGAGATGCACTCCGTCGTCTCCCAGGGCCGCGTCGAGTCGATCGTCACCTCCAAGCCCCGCGACCGGCGGCTGCTCGTCGAGGAGGCCGCCGGCCTCGGCAAGCACCGCAAGCGCCGCCGCCGCGCGCAGCTCAAGCTCGAGCGCACCCAGGACAACCTCGACCGCGCGCTCGACGTCGAGCGCGAGGCGCGCACGCGGCTGCGGCCGCTCAAGCGTCAGGCCGAGGCGGCCGAGCTGCTCGCGCGGCTCGAGCGCCAGAGCGACGAGGCGCGCTGGGCGCTGGCCCGCGACGAGCTGCGCGCCAGCCGGGCGGAGCTGACGGAGGCCGAAGCGCGCGCCGCGGCCGCGCGCGGCGCCCGCGACGCGGCCGACCGGGCGCTGGCCGAGGTCGCCGAGCGCCGCCAGGACGCCGAGGAGGCGCTGGCCCGCCGCACCGAGCGGCGCGAGGCGCTCGCGCGCCGGGCGTTCGCCGCGCGGGCGGCCGCGGAGCGCGTCGAGCTGCGCCTCGAGCGCACGCGCGAGACGGCGGCGTCGCTGGCGGAGCGCGCCGAGCGCCGCGGCGACCAGCTCGAGGCCCTGCGCGCGCGGGCCGCCGAGGACGCGCCCGACGACGCCGGCCGCGACCGCATCGAGGCGCTCGAGGCCGAGCTCGCCGAGCTCGACGCGCGCCGGGCGCAGGCGCTCGAGCGCGAGCTCGCGGCGCTCGAGCGCGAGCGCGCGACGGCCGCCGCGCGGGCGGCGGAGCTCGCGTCCGCGGTCGCAGCGCGCCGCGCGGAGCTCGCCGACGCCGACGAGGCGTGCGAGGTCGCGCGCCGCGCGCGCCGGGCCGCCGAGGGCTCGGCCGAGGCCGCTCGCCGGGAGGCAGCGCGCGTGGGCGGCGAGCTCGCGGCCGCCAACCAGGGCCTGCGCTCGCACGCGGGTGCGCCGGGCGGCGGCGTCGCGCTCGCCGACGGCCTCGAGGTCGAGCCCGGCCTCGAGCTCGCGCTCGCGGCGGCGCTCGGCGGCCGGCTCGGCGCGGCG
>DATNGY010000027.1:0-5569 GCA_035605735.1 Solirubrobacteraceae bacterium | reverse complement strand
TCGTGGAGGACCTCGGCCGCGGTCCCCGGCGTCGAGCCGAGGCCCGCTTCGCGCAGGCGCGCGAAGACCTCGTCGGGGCCGAGCCCGGAGACGTCGCACATGTGCGCGATCTCCATCGGGCTGTAGGCGTGCAGGTGCAGCTGCGGCGCGACCTCCTTGGCCAGGCGCAGCCAGCCCAGGTAGTCCTCGAGCCCCCAGTCGGGATGGATGCCCGACTGCAGGCAGATCTCCGTGGCGCCGTAGGCGACGGCCTCCTCAAGCCGGCGGACGAACTCGTCGCGGTCGTGCTCGTAGGCGTCGGGAGAGCGCTTGCCCTGGCCGAACTCGCAGAACGCGCATCCGACTATGCAGACGTTGGAGACGTTGATGTTGCGGTTGACGACGAACGTGACGGTCTCCCCCGCGAGCTCGGCGCGCAGCTCGTCCGCGGCCTGGCGCAGCTCGGCGACGACCCCGGGGCGCGTCTCCGCGAAGAGCGCGGTCAGCTCGTCGGCGGTCAGGCGCCGCCCCTCGCGCCCGCGGGCGATCGCCCGCTCCGCGAGGTCGGGGCGCAGCGGTCGCGGCGGCTCGGTGCGCCCCGACCCCCGCCGCGGGATGAACGACCAGAAGCGCGCCTTGACGACGTCGAGCACGCCCTGAGCCATCCAATCCGGGTCGATGAACTGCGGGTAGACGCAGAGCCGCTCGGTCAGCGCGACCCCGTCCTCGGCCAGGCGCCGGCGGACCTGATGCGGCGAGGGAAACGGGTGCTCGGGCGAGATGTGGTCGCCGTTCGCCGACAGGCCGCCGAGATCGGTCGCGCCCGCGGCGATGAGCTCGGGCCACCAGTCGGCGAGATTCGGGGGCACCTGGACGCCGACGCCGGGCAGCAGCCGGCGCGCCTCGGCCACGAGCCGGCGCATCTCGTCGAGCCCGACCGGCGAGGCCCACGACGGCAGCGCGCGGTGGGGCGCGTCGGAGAGGCCCGTGGCCCAGAAGCGCTCCGCGGCCTCAGTCGCGATCGCGGCGGGCTCCTCGCCGTGGTAGCGGCGGTGCGGCACGAAGTTCTGGAGGATGACCTCCTGTAGGTGCCCGTGCTCGGCGTGGACCGCGGCGAGCGCCTCGAGCGCCGCCACGCGCTCGTCCTCGGACTCGCCGATCCCGACGAGGATCCCGCTCGTAAACGGGATCCGCAGCGCACCGGCGGCGCGGATCGTCTCCATGCGCGCCGCGGGGAGCTTCGTGGGCGAGCCCTGGTGAGCCACGAGGTCGGCGCGCACAGACTCGAGCATGAGCCCCTGCGACGCGGTGACCTCGCGCAGACGCGCGAGGTCCTCGGCCCCGAGCACGCCGAGGTTCGTGTGCGGCAGCAGCCCGCGCTCGAGCGCGCGCTCGCAGCACCAGGCGACGTACGCGACGAAGTCCTCGAACCCGAGCGCGCGCAGGCGCGCGCGCACGCCCGGATGGGCGCCCGGATCGTCGCCGGTGAGGACGAGCAGCTCCTTGACCCGGCGCCGGACCGCACCGTCGAGGAGCGCGACCACCTCGGCGGGCTCGTGAAGGTGCGCGCGGTGGGTCTTGAAGGCGCAGTACTTGCAGTGCGCCACGCAGGTCCGCGAGAGCGACAACGTGACGTTGCGCGAGAAGGTGACGCGGCGGCGCATCGGCGTGGAGTCTAGATCGCGCGCCTATGCTCCCCGCGCGATGGTCCTCCGCCGCGCCGCCGCCGTGCTCGTCGCGCTGCTCGCGGTCGGGGGCGCCGGTTGCGGCACGTCCGGCGAGGATCGGCCGGAGCGCCCGGCCACGCTCGTCCTCGACTTCCAGCCGAACGCCGTCCACGTTGGCACCTACCTCGCCCTGGCTCGCGACTTCGACGGCGCCGAGGGCGTGAACCTGCGCGTCCAGGTGCCGTCGTCCTCGACCGACGCGGTCAAGCTCCTGCTCGCCGGGCGCGCGCAGTTCGCGTACCTCGACATCCACGACCTCGCGCTGGCCCGCGAGCGCGGGCGCGACGTCGTCGGCGTGATGGCGCTCGTCCAGCGCCCGCTGGCGGCCGTCCTGGCGCAGCCCGACGTCCGCCGCCCGCGCGACCTCGAGGGCGCACGCGCGGGCGTCACCGGGCTGCCGAGCGACGACGCGGTCCTCGACTCGATCGTCCGCGGCGACGGCGGCGACCCGCGGCGCGTGCGCCGCGTGACGATCGGCTTCAACGCCGTCGCCGCGCTCGTCGGCCGGCGCGTCGACGCCGCCACCGCGTTCTGGGACGTCGAGGGCGTCGCGCTGAGCCGGCGGCGCCCGGGGACGCGCGAGTTCCGCGTCGATGAGTTCGGCGCCCCGCCCTACCCCGAGCTCGTGCTGGCCACGGCCCGCACGACGCTCGAGGACGACCCCGCGGTCGTCCGCGCCACGGTCGCCGCCCTGCGGCGCGGATACGAGGAGGCCCAGCGGGACCCCGAGTCCGCGGTGGAGGCGCTGCTCGAGGCCAACCCCGGGCTCGAGCGCGACGCGATCACGCGTCAGCTCGACGCGGTCGGGCCGGCGTTCACGGGCGACGCCGCGCACTTCGGCGAGCTCCGGCTCGGAGTCCTGCGCGCGTGGGCGCGCTGGGAGGCGCGCTTCGGCATCACGCGCCGCCCGCCCGACGTCGCCGCGGCCTTCCCTTCCGCGACGGCGGGTTAGGCCTTCTAGGCGGCGGCGAGGCGGCCCACGAGCTCGGCTCCCTCACGCGCCATGCGCGAGCGCGGCACGACCGCGTCGAACCCGGCCCGCAGCGCCCGCTCGCGGACCTCCGGCTCGACGTGGGCGTAGAAGCCGAGCGTGCGGACGCCGTGCAGCTCGTCGCCGGTCGCGAGCGTGTCGCGCAGCCCGACGCCGTCGAGCTCGTCGCTCGTGAGGTCGACGACGAGCACGTCGACGCCGCCGATCTCGTCCCAGGCCTCGAGCTCGGAGGTCACGAGGTCGACCTCGTGACCGGCGGCCTCGAGCGCCGCCTGCACGCGCGAGCCGAAGAGGAGGTCGGGGATGAGCGCGGCGACGCGCGCCATCACTGCGCGCGCACGCGCTTGAAGTCGCGGCGCACGGACTCCGGGCGGCCCCACATCTGCACGACCTCCGAGCGCCCGGCGCGCACCTCGCGCACCGCGAGCTCGCCGTCGATCGCGGCCTGGTCGAGCAGCGCGAGCGTGCCGTGGACGGCCTGAGGCGCCGCGGCGTGCCCGAAGCGGTGCGCGACGAGCAGGCGCCAGTGCCAGTCGTGCTTGGAGTACGGCTGGGCGTTGACCTGGACGAGGTACGTCGCCGCCTCGATGTAGCGGCTCTCGTCGAAGATCCGCAGGTCGAGCTCGAGGTCGGTCCAGTCGTCGGGCAGCGAGTCGACGACCTGCGCGAAGGTGTCGGCGAGCGCCATGCTCCGCGGAGCGTACCGAGACGAAGGTTCGGCGCACCGCATCCCGGGGAACTGCCCGGGGCACGATGAGCGAAACGACCCGCGACGAGCGCTTCACCGAGCCTGCGCGCCGCGAGCCGCCCGAGCAGCCCGCCGCCGTCGGCAGCGGCTGGCTCGGCGTGCTGAAGCGCTCGGCCACCGAGTTCAAGGCCGACAACCTCACCGACTGGGCGGCGGCGCTGACGTACTACGCGATCCTGTCGATCTTCCCTGCGCTGCTCGTGCTCGTCTCGATCGTCGGCCTCTTCGGCGAGTCGGCGACCCAGTCGATCACCGACAACCTCACCGCGGTCGCGCCGAGCACCGCCAAGGACATCGTCACGAACGCGGTGCAGAATCTCAGCAAGTCGCAGGGCAGCGCCGGCATCCTCTTCGTCGTCGGCCTGGCCGGCGCGCTGTGGTCGGCCTCGGGCTACATCGGCGCGTTCATGCGCGCCTCCAACGCGATCTACGAGGTCGAGGAGGGCCGCCCGTTCTGGAAGCTGCGCCCGGTGCAGCTGCTCGTCACGTTCATCCTGCTCGTGCTGCTGGCGGCCGTCGCCATCGCGACCGTCCTCACGGGCGGCCTCGCGAAGCAGGCGGCGACCGTCTTCGGCGTCGGCGACACAGCGCTCAGCGTGTGGAAGATCGCCAAGTGGCCGGTGATGGTGCTCGCTGTCGCGATGATGCTCGCGATCCTCTACTGGACCGCTCCGAACGTGAAGATGCCGAAGTTCCGGTGGGTCACGCCCGGCGGGCTCATCGCGGTCGTGCTCTTCATCGTCGCCTCGGCCCTGTTCGCGTTCTACGTCGCCAACTTCTCGAGCTACAACAAGACGTACGGCTCGCTCGGCGCCGTCATCTCGTTCCTCGTCTGGCTGTGGATCACGAACCTCGCGGTGCTCTTCGGCGCCGAGGTCAACGCCGAGCTCGAGCGCGAGCGCGAGATCAAGGCCGGCGTGTCCGGCGCGCACGAGGAGATCAAGCTCGAGCCGCGGTCCCCGCCGAAGGACTGACCCCGCTACAGCAGCGTCTGGTAGAGCAGGAACCCGTTCAGCGCGATGATCAGCGCGGCGACGACCGCGGCGAGGGCCGTGGTCAGGCGCCCGTTGACGAAGGCGCCCATGATGTCGCGGCGGCGCGTGAGGAGCACGAGCGGCACGAGCGCGAACGGGATCCCGAAGCTCAGCACGACCTGGCTGATGACGAGCGAGCGGGACGGGTCGAGGCCGAGCGCGAGCACGAGTAGCGCGGGCGCCATCGTCACCGCACGGCGCGCGGCGAGCGGGATCGTGCGCGCGATGAAGCCCTGCATGACGACCTGGCCGGCGTAGGTGCCGACGCTCGAGCTCGCGAAGCCCGAGGCGAGCAGCGCGAGGGCGAAGGCGAGCGCGGCGCCGCCCCCGACGAGGGTGTCGAAGCCCTTGTAGGCGTCCTCGATCGAGTCGACGCCCGAGAGCCCGTTGGAGTGGAAGAGCGAGGCCGCGATGACGAGCATCGCCATGTTCACGACGCCCGCGATGCCCATGGCGATCGTGACGTCGATGCGCCCGAGGTGGATCAGGCGCCGGCGCTCTTCATCGTCGCGCGGGCGGATCCGCCCCTGCGTGAGCGCCGAGTGCAGGTAGATCACGTGCGGCATCACGGTCGCGCCGAGGATGCCCGTCGCGAGCAGGACCGAGTCCGTCCCGGCGAAGCCGGGGATGAAGCCGCGCGCGGCGTCGCCGGCGTCGAAGCCGATGTTCAGCGTGTCGTAGAGGAAGCCGAGGATGATGAGCCCGAGCAGCCCGGCGATCGCCGCCTCGAAGCGCCGGTAGCCCTTCGCCTGTAGCGCGAGGACGGCGAAGGCGGCCACGGCCGTGATGAGCCCGGCCGGGAAGAGCGGGATCCCGAAGAGGAGGTTGAGCGCGATCGCGGCGCCGACGAACTCCGCCAGGTCGGTGGCCATCGCGATGCGCTCGGCCTGCACCCAGAGGCTCCAGCTGACCGGCCGCGAGAAGTGCTCGCGGCAGAGCTCGGGGAGATTGCGCCCCGTCGCAATCCCCACCTTCGCCGAGAGGTTCTGGATAAGCATCGCCATGAGGTTGGCCGCGAGCAGCACCCACAGCAGCAGGTAGCCGTACTTCGCCCCGCCCGCGATGTTCGTGGCGAAGTTGCCGGGGTCGA
>DATNGY010000026.1:0-2162 GCA_035605735.1 Solirubrobacteraceae bacterium | reverse complement strand
GCCATCGCCAGCGGCGCCGAGCGGTTGCTCGCCCCTCCCCCACACCGCCGCGATCCGGCTCCTGCGACCGTGATCGCCCTTCTGACTCGGCCATCAGGCGGTCGCCACCACGCAGATCTACGTCCACGCGCACCGGGCGCTCAAGGAGCGCGCCCTGGCGCGCACCGCACCGCCGGGCCCCACGCCCGGGCGCTACCGCCCGCGGACGCCCAGTGGCGGGCGCGGAGACGAACCAGCGAGGCGGAGTCTCACTCGTGGCGTTGGAGCGAGTCGCCGATGAGCCAGAGCATCGGCGGCCAGAGTCCGACGAACAGGGCGCGGCGCTCGGCGTTGCCGCGCTCGTCCTGGTCGACGGTCTTCGCGCGAATCCATAGCGTGATGCAAAGCCCGATGCTCCCGAGCGACGCAAGGTGCAGGTGCCAGCTGCGCGGCCCGGCAGCGTGAATGGTCTTGGTCAGCATGTGCGGCGGCTCTACCCGCTGCGCCCACATGCGGACGCTTGCGCGCCGGGGCGGGTAACACGCGCGGGATGCCGCGTCGCAATTCACTGTCCCGGCGACTTCGCACTGCCGCGCGGTGGCCGCCGGGCGTCCTGCTGACGTCGTGGCGCTACATGTGGCGGACCACGCCGTTGCACCGCTCCGAGGTGCCGGGAGAGCTCCCGCTCGACGGTCCGCCGCGGCTTCCCGAGGGCGTGCTGAAGGACGAGGTTCAGTATCCCTCCGCCGGCGCCGGACCGCTCTTCCATCGCCGCTATCGCGCGCTGATCCGCGAGTCGCGCATGGCCCCGGAGGAGATCGTCGCGTGCATCGCGGCCGATCCGGACCGCGTGGCGCCGAGCGAGTTCGCGAGGTTCACGAAGGTCGTCGGCGATCCGGGGACGATGGCTGTCGGCGACGAGTACGTCGTGCGCATGCCGGGGCCGTGGGACGGACCCGTGCGGGTCATCGAGCGAACGCCGAGCTCGTTTCGCTTCGTCACGCTCGAAGGTCATCTCGAGGCGGGCCAGATCCGCTTCTCGGCGGCGCGCGACGAGCTGCTCGAGTTCCGCATCGAGTCGTGGGCGCGCGCGGGGGACCGGCTGTCCAATCTGCTCTACGACCACCTGCGGATGAGCAAGGAGATCCAGCTGCACATGTGGACCTCGGTGCTCGAGCGGGTGGCCGCGCTCGCCGGCGGCCGCTTGACCGGCGGCATCGAGATCCGTACGCGGCGCGTGGACGTGGATGCGCGCTGAGCCGGCGGCGCTGCGCGGCGTCCCGGTGAACTTCGAGCCCCAGCCGCTCGAGGCGTACACGCCCGACCGCGGCTGGCATGCCGACGCCCTGAGCCAGCGCCTGCCAGGCGAGCGTCCCGGCGACCCGGTGTCGGGCGGCGCGTGGCATGTCGCGCGCCGCCTCATGGAGGACTACCGCATGGCCGACCCGCGCATCGTGCGGGCGACCTGGAACCCGCGCGCGGCGCTGCTCGGCCGCGAGATGCTGCTCGAACTGCGCCTTTACCGGATCTTCAGGGTTCGCGCCGGCGTGCGCGTCACCCGAGTATGGGACGAGGAGCGCGTCGTGGCCGGCCGGCGCGCGCGCGTGTTCGGCTACGAGTACGTGACGTTGCGGGGCCATGTCGAGATGGGCCGCATGGACTACGAGCTCTACAAGTGGCGCGACGACGGCTCCGTCGAGTTTCGCCTGCATGCCCACTCGCGGGCCTCCGAGGACGGCGCGCCCTGGCTCCGGCTCGGGTTCCGGCTCTTCGGCCGCCGGGAGCAGGTGCGCTTCTTCCGGCGCTGCTGCGAGCGGATCGCCCGCCTGACGGCACAGGAGCTCGGCTTGGCGGGCGCGCCGCCGCCGCCGGTGGTCTGCCTGCAGGTGGCCGACGCACCGGACACGGCCGAGGTCGCCGAGCGCTTGCTGCCGCGCCGCACCAAGCGCCGGGCCTGAGGCTCGGTGAGGCTCGCAGAGCCGCCGCGACGCGTTCCGCGGCGGCGAGCGGGTCGATGTCGAGGAGATGAGCGCCGGTGCCCGTGGCGAAGGCGGGCGTCGCTCCGGGTCCCGCGACCAAGACCGGCATGGCGCGCGAGAGGCGCCACACGGCGTCGCGGCCGCTCTCGAGGGGCCCGCGTCGTCGCCGCCAACGCGAGCACTTCGGGCCGCAGCGTCGTGATG
>DATNGY010000025.1:0-7261 GCA_035605735.1 Solirubrobacteraceae bacterium | reverse complement strand
CGTGGGCCAGGCCGGCCAGCTGCTGGACCGCCTGCTCGGGCAGATCGGGCTCTCCCGCGCCGACGTCTTCATCACCAACGTGCTCCAGTGCCGCCCGCCCGGCAACCGCGACCCGCACCCCGAGGAGGTCGAGCACTGCCGCGAGTACCTGGTCGAGAAGCTCGAGCTCGTGCAGCCGGCGCTCGTGTGCTCGCTCGGGAACTTCGCCACGAAGCTGCTGCGCGGCGACCCCGCGGGCATCACCAGGGTCCGCGGTCGCGACGAGGTGCGCGTCATCGGCGGGCGGGCCGTCCGGCTGCTGCCGCTCTTCCACCCGGCGGCCGCGCTCTACACGCCGGCGAACGTCGACGTGCTGCGCGCCGACTTCGGGCGGATCCCGGAGCTGCTCGCGCTCGGCCCGCCGCCGCAGCCCGAAGCGGCGCTGCCCGAGCCGCCCGCCGCGCACGCGGACGCGCCCGAGGAGGAGCCGCGGCCGCTCGCCGTCGCGGCGCAGCTCGGCCTCTTCTGACCCGTGGTCCACGAGGCGGCGGCGACCGGGTTCGCCCGCTCGGCGGGCGCGTACGAGCGCGGCCGGCCGGCGTACCCGCCCGCGGCCGTCGCCTGGCTCGTCGCGCGGCTCGGCCTCGCCCGCGGCGCGACGGTGGTCGACCTCGCCGCGGGGACCGGCAAGCTCACGCGGCCGCTGCTGGCGGCCGGGCTGCACGTCGTGGCCGTCGAGCCCGTGGCGGAGATGCGCGCCGCGCTGCCCGCGCGTGCTCGCGCCGTCGACGGCACCGCGGAAGCGATGCCGCTCGCCGCCGCGAGCGCCGACGCCGTCACGGTGGCCCAGGCCTTCCACTGGTTCGACGGCGACCGCGCGCTGGCGGAGATCCACCGCGTGCTGCGCCCCGGCGGCGGGCTCGGCCTCGTCTGGAACCGCCGCGTTCTCGAGGACCCGGTCCAGGCCGCGCTCCACGAGCTCATGGCGCCCTACCGCGGGGACACGCCCGCCCATGCGGCGGGCACGTGGCGCGAGCCGTTCGCGCGCACGACGCTCTTCGAAGCGCTGGAGGAGCGCACGTTCTCCCACGTCCAGCGCCTCGACGCCGCCGGGCTCGCGGATCGCGTCGGCTCGGTCAGCTTCATCGCGGCGCTTTCCGCCGCCGAGCGCGCCCGCGTCCGCGCGCGCGCCCGCGCGCTCGCCGGCGGCGGCGACGTCGAGCTGCCCTACGTCTGCGAGGTGTTCGTCTGCTTCCGCCGGGCGTGACGCTGCGCCCGGGCGGCGCCGGCGACGCGCAGCTGCTCGCGGACGGGCTGTTCGAGGGCTTCGACTCCTACCGCGCGTTCGCGCCCGCGGGCTGGCAGTCGCCGCCGCGCTCCGAGCAGCTCGCTCGCATCGAAGAGCGCCTCCCTGTGGCCTGGGTGCGCGTGGCCGTGCACCGCGGCGAGCGCGCCGGCCACGTCGCGCTGACCCCCGACGCGGACGAGCCGGGCGGGGCTTACCTCTGGCATCTCTTCGTGGCCAGGCCCTGGTGGGGGACCGGCCTCGCGACCGAGCTCCACGCGCGCTTCCTGGCCGAGGCGCGGGCGCGCGGGCACGAGCGCGCCCGGGCGCTCACGCCGGCCGACCAGGCGCGCGCCCGCCGGTTCTACGCCCGCGAGGGCTGGCGGGTCGACGGTGCGCCGTTTCTCGACGAGAAGCTCGGACTCGAGCTCGTCGTGCTCCGCCGCAGCATCCAGCCGGGGATGGCAGCGCGGGACGAGCGCCGGTAGCGTCGGCGCCCGTGAGCGGCCAGACGCTCCGCCGCCGCGCCCGGCGCAGCCTCGTGCTGATCCCGTCGGCCTACATCGCCGGCGCGGTCGCCCTCGGCTTCGCGGCTCCGGCGCTCGACCGCGCGATCGCCGTGCACGGGGACCCGGACGCGGCGGCGAGCACCGCGCGCGACATCCTCACCTCGATCGCAACCGGGATGATCGCCTTCACCGGCCTCGTGATCGCGAGCGTGCTCGTCGTCGTGCAGTTCGCGGCGTCGCAGTACTCGCCGCGGCTCGTTCTCTGGTTCCGCGGCGACCCCGTCGTCAAGCACGCGATCGGCTCGTTCATCGCCGCGTGGATCTACTCGCTCGTCGCGCTGCGCGAGCTCGAGCGCGGCATGCTCGACGTCCGCCCCGACGTGAGCGTGCGCGTCGGCCTCGTGCTCCTGGTCGGCGCCGCCGTGCTGTTCCTCGTCCTGCTCCAGCGCGTCCTCGACCGCCTGCGCCCGCGCAGCCTGTACGCGGCGGTTGCGCGCGAGGGCGTGCTCGCGGCGCGCGCCCTGTACCCGCAGACGCTGGCTCGCGACGACGAGGCCGGCGGAGCGGCGTCGTGGCGCTCGCCCGCCCCGGTCGTCCTGACGGCGCGGCGCACGGGGATCGTCACCGCGTTCGACCGCGAGCGGCTCGTCGCCCTCGCCACGGACGCCGGCGTCGTGGTCGAGCTGCGCCGAGCCGCCGGCGAGTTCGTGGGCCGCGGCCAGGCGCTCGTGCACGTTCACGGAGATCGCGCGGTCGACGCCGACGCGGTGGTCGGGGCCGTTACGCTCGGCGACGAGCGCACGATCGAGCAGGACCCGCTCTTCGCGCTGCGGATCGTCGTGGACACGGCGATCCGAGCGCTGTCGCCCGCGATCAACGACCCCTACACCGCGACGAACGGCCTCGACTCGATCGAGGTCATGGTCCGCGAGCTGGCCTGCCGCGACCTCGAGGCCGCGGTCGCGCGGAGCCCCGACGGCACCGTGCGGCTGGCCTGGCGCGCGCCGGGCTGGGCGGACGCGCTCGACGTCGCCTTCGACGAGATCCGCGCCTACGGCGCCTCGTCCGTGCAGATCTGCCGGCGCCTGCGGGCGGTGCTCGAGGACCTGCGCGCCGAGACGCCGGCGCTCCGCCACCGGGCGATCGACGAGCACCTCGCGCGCCTCGACGCCACGGTGCTCGCGACGCATCCCGAGGGCTCGCCGGAGCGGGCGCTCGCGTTGCGCGCCGACCGGATGGGGCTCGGCCTCGCCCGCGGCCCCGCCTGAGGGCGCTCAGACGATTCGCAGCGGGGTGCCGACGGGCATGAGCCGGGCCAGGCGCAGGACGTCCGCGTTGCGCAGGCGGATGCAGCCGTGCGAGACACGGCCGGGGAGCAGCCCCGGCTGGTCGGTGCCGTGGATGCCGACGAAGCCTCCCCCGGGCCAGTCGGTCAGCGTGCGCGAGCGCGCGCTCGTCCCGAACGCCACCGGCCCGTACACCGGGCTGGCGTAGGTGGTGACGCGGTCGCGGACGTAGAAGGAGCCCGCGGGCGTCGGCGTCCCCGCGGCGCCGATGCCGATCGGCGCACGCATGATCGGGCGACCGTCGCGCAGGAGCGTCAACCGCAGGCGGCGCCGGTCGACGACGAGGCGCGTGCCGACCGTCCCGTAGGCCGCGAGCGCCGTGCTGGGCAACCAGCCGACCGCGCGGCCGAGCACCGGCAGGCGGGCGCGGACCCACGTCATCCCGCGGCGATCGCGTGCGCGGCCCAGGACGAGCACGAGGTTGGTCGTGCCCTCCGGCGTGCGGGCGTCGAGGGCGGCGACGCGCGCCGCGGTGGCGTCGGGCGCGGCGCGGGCGACGGCCGCCGTGCGCAGGGCCCCCCACGTCGAGCGCTCGCGCTCGGGCCCGAGAACCCGCGGCGCAGGGACGTGGAGCCCGAGGCGGCCCGGGCCCGGGAGCCCCGCCACGGCCGGCGAGCTCGGCCGGGCGCGGGCGGGAACGTGCCGCGTGGCGAGGAGGACGCCTGCGGTGAGGACGGCGGCAAGGACCGCCGCGACCAGCCCGGTGCGGGCGGGCGTCATCCCGTGAAGCGCGGCTTCCCCTTGGTCTGCATCTGCATGACGAAGCGCGTCTTGGCGACGATCGTCGCGACCTCGTGGCCGCTCAGCGGCTCGTCGAACGGCCCCTGAACCGGCTGGCGGCCGGCGAGCCGCCGGATCCACGCGGCGTGGCGCGCCTCGACGGAGTGGATCGAGAGCGCCGAGGCGAGGTACGCGCGCGAGCTGATGCGCGGCGCCTGGCCCTTGTAGGCGGCGACGGCGAGGTCCTCGAACGCGACGGCCGTGCGCCGGAACGCAGCGGGGCCCTCCGTGGCGGCGCCGAAGTCGAAGTGCGGGCGCTTCGGCGCCTTCTTGCCGAGCGCGACGCGCAGCGCCCTGACGTGCGCGCGCTCGTGGGCGCCGACGATCGTCGCCTGGCGCTTGAGCCCGCCGTGGAGGACCTTGTTGCGCTCGACCTCGGTGTAGAAGACGGCCTGGAGCTCCTCGAGCAGGAGCGCGAACGAGAGGATGGCGACGTCCTGCCGGTGGCCGCCGGCGGCGAAGGCCGCGGGCGCGCCGGCGGCGGCGCCGAGAAGCGCGGCGCCGCCGAGCGCGGCGGTGCGCAGCGCCTCCGCGCGCGTCGAGCCGTGCATGCGCCCGAGCGCCTCCGTGAGCGCCCCGTCGGCGTCGACGTCTGCTAGGAGCACAGGCTGCTTCTCGCTCACGAGATCACGATCCCCATCGCGCGCACGCGGGCGAGCCCCTCCTTGACCGACAACCCGACGTCGACGGCCGCGGGCGCGGGCACGGCGCCGGAGATGTCGCGGATCCAGCTCGCGTGGCGGGCCTCGACGGAGACGATCTTGGCCGCGGCCGCCAGCGTGGCCGGCGTGAGGTTCGGGCCCTGGCCGTTGAGGACGGCGAGGCCGACGTCCTCGAGCTGCTGGGCGGCGGTCGCGAACGAATGCGCGTCGGCGGTCGTCTCGCCGAAGTCGAACTTGGGCGGCGGCTTGGCGTCGGCGCCCAGCGCCTTGCGGATGAAGGCGGCATGCGCGCGCTCGTGGTCGCCCACGGTCCGGGCGAACTCGCGCTGCTCGCCGCTGAGGCCGGCGTCGCGCAGGGCTCGCGCATAGAAGGCGGCCTGCAGGTCCTCGAGGACGAGGGCCGCGGCCAGGATCTTCTTGTCCTGCGCGGCGGAGGGCTTGGACTCGCCGGGCGCCGCCGCCACGGCGAGCACGGCCGCTCCCCCCGCGGCCGCGCCCGCCGCGGCGGCGGCGCGGCGCATCAGCGCAGCACGCGTGAGGCCGCTCGGGGCGGTGCTCCGATTCATGGTGCAATGCTATCCGTCCTGACGCGTGGACGACCCCACATTCGACCAGGATCGATGCCGGGTCAGCGATCGGACGCGGGCGCGTACTCGTCGTCGGTGACCTTGTCGCCCCAGCGGGCGGCCGGGTGGTCGTCGTCGACCTCGTTGAGGGCGAGGTGGACCATGAAGCGGTTCGGCGCCGCGCCGTGCCAGTGGTCCTCGTCGGGCTCGAAGAGGACGCGGTCGCCGGGGCGGATGACCTCGATCGGACCGCCGCGGCGCTGGCAGAGGCCGACGCCCTCGGTGACGTAGATGGTCTGTCCGAGCGGGTGGGTGTGCCAGGCTGTACGGGCGCCGGGCGTGAAATGGACGAGGTTGGCCTGCACCCGCGCGGGGGCGGCCGCGGCCGCGACCGCGTCGATGTAGACGTCGCCGGTGAACCACGTGTCCGGGCCCTTGGCGGTGTCGATGCTGCTGCGGGTGATCTGCATGTCTGCAAGCATCGCGCCTGGAGACCTGGCCCGGCCCGCTCCCCTTGGCAGACGAGACGGGCACAGGCGGTACGCTCGCGCGGCGATGCGGGCCGAGCGCGTCATCGGCGCGCGCGAGCGCAACCGGGCGCTGCTCGCGCGTCAGGGGCTGCTCGAGCGGCTCTCGCTCCCGCTCCCGCGGGCACTCGAGCGGATCGGCGGCATCCAGGCGCAGTACGCGCCCTCGATGTACATCGGGCTGTGCTCGCGCCTCGAGGGCTTCCACCGCGACGCCCTCACCCGCGGCCTCGAACGGCGCACGGTCGTCCAGGCGACGCTCATGCGCAACACGATCCATCTCGTCTCGCGGGCCGACTTCTGGCCGCTCGCGCTCGCGGTGCGCGAGCCGCGGCGGCGCCACTGGCTGCGCGCCGTCCCCGACGCGCCGGCGGCGTCCGAGATGGCCGCGACCGCGCGCAGGCTGCGCGCGGCGCTGCGGGAGGGGCCGCTGCCGCGCGCGGAGGTCGAGCGCATCGCCGGCCGCGGCCGCGTTGCGGGCGTCGGGCTGTGGCTCGACCTCGTGCGCGTGCCGCCCTCGGGCACCTGGGAGCGACGGCGCGCGGACCTGTTCGCGGCCGCCGAGGACTGGATCGGCCGGCCCGACGCCGACGCGAGCGACGGGATGCAGCTGCTCGTGCGGCGCTACCTGAGCGGCTTCGGGCCCGCGACGCGTCGGGACATCGTGAGCTTCACCGGCCTCGGGCTGCGCGAGCTCGATCCTGTGCTCGAGCGCATGACGCTGTGGCGCGCCCGCGGCGCCGACGGCGCCGAGCTGCTCGACCTGCCGCGCGCCCCGCGGCCGAGCCCGGACGCGCCCGCGCCCGCGCGCTACCTGCCGGCGTGGGACGCGACGCTCCTCGTCCACGCACGCGGCACCGGCGTTCTGCCCGAGGAGCATCGCCCGCGGATCTTCAGCGTGCGCAACCCGCACTCGTTCCCGACCTTCCTCGTCGACGGCGCGGTGGCGGGGACTTGGCGCCACGAGCGCGGACGCATCCGCCTCGAGCCCTTCGGTCGCCTGACGCGCTCCGCGCGCGCGGAGCTGGCGGCGGAGGGCGAGCGCCTCGCGGCGCTGCACGCCTGAGATAGCGTCCGCGCCCGTGCTCGCCCGCCTGCTCGCCGTCGCGCTCGCCGTCGTGGGCGCCGTAGTGGCGATCCAGGCGCTGCGCTCCAACCACGACTGCGCCCGGCTGCACGCGGAGGTCCGCGGCGCGCCGGTCGCCCGGCTCGGCGGGCTCGCGCGGTCGACCACGGACCGGTGCGGCGCCGCGACCGACCGGGCCGTGGTCCTCGTAACGCTGATCACGCGCCACCAGGCGCGGCTCGCCGTCGAGGTCGCGCGCGACATGACGCGCTCGAGCCCCGACGACTACAACGGGTGGCTCGCGCTCTGGCAGCTCACGCACTCGCGCGCGGCCCTCGCGCGCGCCCACGCGCTCAACCCGATCGGCACGCCCACGCCGCGCTGAGCGTCATCGGGGCCGGTAGATTCCCCGCGCTGATGCGCGTGATGGTCACCGGAGGCGCCGGGTTCATCGGCTCGACGACGGCGCTCGCGCTGGCCGAACGACACCCGGACTGGACCGTCGTCGCCTGCGACAACCTCTTCCGGCGTGGCTCCGAGC
>DATNGY010000024.1:0-4419 GCA_035605735.1 Solirubrobacteraceae bacterium | reverse complement strand
GAGCGCACGTACCTGACCGTCAAGTTCCCGCTGCGCGACTCGCGGGGCGCGGTCGCCGGCGTGGTCACCATCGCAACCGACATCACCGAGCGCCGGCGCAGCGTCGAGCAGCGCGCCGAGCTCGAGCACCGACTCGCGCAGGCCCAGCGCCTGGAGTCGATCGGGCAGCTCGCGGGCGGCGTCGCGCACGACTTCAACAACCTGCTGTCGGTGATCCTCACCTGCGTCGGCTTCGCGGAGCGCGAGCTGCCGGCCGACCACCCGGTGCGAGAGGACGTCGAGGAGATCGGCCGCGCGGCGGACCGCGCCGCGGCGCTGACCCGCCAGCTGCTCATGTTCAGCCGGCGCGAGGTCGTCCAGCCCGCGCTCATCGACGTCGGCGCGCTCGTGACCGAGTTCGAGCGCCTCCTGACCCGGACGCTCAGCGAGCGCATCGCCCTGCGGATCGCGGTCGAGCCGGGCGCGCCGGCCGTCCTCGCCGACCGCGCGCAGCTCGAGCAGGTGCTCGTCAACCTCGCGGTCAACGCCCGCGACGCGATGCCCGACGGCGGCACGCTGACGATCGCGGTCGGCCCCGACGACGGCGGCGTGCGGGTGACGGTCGCCGACGACGGGGCGGGCATGACCGACGCGGTCCGCGAGCGCGCCTTCGAGCCGTTCTTCACGACCAAGCCCGCCGCCGAGGGCACCGGGCTCGGCCTCGCGACCGTGCACGGCGTGGTCACCGAGGCGGGAGGCAGGGTCGAGCTCGAGTCGGCGCCGGGCCGCGGCAGCACGGTGACCGTCTGGCTGCCGGGCGCCGGCGAGCGCCCGCCGCAGGCCGAGGAGCCTGCGGCGGGAGCCGCACCGGCGGCGCGCTCGGCGCGGGTGCTCGTCGTGGAGGATCAAGGGCCGGTGCGCCGCCAGGCGCGGCGGATCCTCGAGGGCGCGGGCTTCGCGGTACGCGATGCCGCTGGCGCCGAGGAGGCGCTCGGTTCCTGGGCTCCCGTCGACGTCCTCGTCACCGACGTCGTCATGCCGGGGATGACGGGCACCGAGCTCGCGCGGCGCGCCCGCGAGCGCGCGCCGGAGCTGCGCGTCGTGCTCATGTCCGGCCACACCGACGACGTCGTGGTCCGCGCGGGGGCGCGGGCCGGGAGCCTTGCGTTCGTCCAGAAGCCGTTCACGCGCGAGACGCTGCTCGCGGCCGTCGACGAGGCGCTGGCGGCCCCCGCGGACGCGATCGCCGCTGGCGAGTGGTAGGCCTCCGGCACGCCCGACGACCGCTTGTCGCGCCGTATCGACCGTTCATCGACAGTCCTGTGAAGAGAGGCCATCTTCCAGCACCATGGCCATGTCGCGGCGGGCTTACATGAGGCTTCCGGCCCCCGACACGTCCCCCCCGTGTCGGCGTGCCCACCGCTCTAGGCGTCGGTGCCCCCAACACCGGCGCCTAGCTCGTTAAGCCCCCGCGACGCCGTGCTCGAGCGCGCCTTTGACCGCGGCGTCGACCGCGTTCAGCCGCAGGAGCGCGACGGCCTCGGGCGTCGCCGGCCGGCGGTCGCCGTGGTGCGTGGCGACGCAGTGCGCCAGCGCGAGGTGGCGCGCGTCGTCGAGCCGGCCGGCCCGCGCGCGGTCGGCGAGCATCCGCAGGCCGAGCTCGACGTGCCCGAGCAGCCGGCCCTCCTCGGTGAGCTCGATCTCGGCCCCGAGCGCGAACTCACGCGTGCGACCGAGGTCGTGGACGATCGCCGCAGTGACGAGCAGGTCCTGGCCGAGGCGCGGATGCAGAGCGCACGCCTCGACGGCGAGCGTCGCGACCGCGACCGTGTGCTCGAGCAGGCCGCCGAGGTAGGCGTGGTGGCCCGCGCGGGTGCACGGCGTGCGGCGCAGCGCCGCCCGCAGCGGCGCGTCGGCGATGAGGCCGTCGAGCAGGGCGCGGAAGCCCCGGTCGCGGACCTCGCCGACCAGGTGCTCGAGGAACCCGTCGAGCTCGTCGAGGTCGCGAAAGGCGACGGGCAGGAAGTCGGACGGGTCGGCCACCTGCGCCGGCGCGCTGGCGATCGCGCGCAGCTCGAGCTGGAGCTCGTCGCGGAAGCGCTCGACGCGCCCGGCGACCTGCACGAGGTCGCCCTTCTCGAAGCGGCCGGCCAGGAGGTCGGCGTCGCGGAAGGCGCGCGCCGGCAGGACGCCGGTGCGGTCGCGCAGCTCGACGGCCAGGTACGGCGTGCCCGTGCGCGAGAGCAGGCGGTCCTTGCGCGTGCAGGCGAAGACGGCGCGGACCTCGTCGCCCGCGCGCAACGTGGCGATCGCCGCCGGCGGTGTCGGGACGGCGTGGAGCTCGGGGGCGGGCACGGGACCATGATGTACCGTGATCCGGATGCAGCCGCTCATCTGGGAGCACCGTCCCGACGGCCTGCGCGCTCCCGCCCTCGTGTGCGCCTTCACCGGCTGGAACGACGCGGGCGACGCGGCCTCGGCGGCGCTGCAGTTCCTCGGCGCAGCGCTCGGCGCGAAGCGCTTCGCGCGCATCGACCCCGAGGAGTTCTACGACTTCCAGGCGACGCGGCCGAAGGTCAAGCTCGTCCACGGCCGCACGCGTCGCATCGAGTGGCCCGAGGTCGAGATCTACGAGGCGCGCGTCCCGCGCGCGCCGCGCGACCTCGTGCTCGTCGCCGGAGCAGAGCCGTCGATGCGCTGGCGCGCGTTCTCGCGCGTCGTGCTCGACCTCGCCGAGGCGCTCGGCACGCAGATGGTGGTCTCGCTCGGGGCGCTCCTGGCCGACGTGCCGCACTCGCGCCCGGTCCCGATCACCGGCCTGGCCTCCGACGACGGCCTCGTCGATCGCGTCGGCCTCGAGCAGTCCTCCTACGAGGGGCCGACCGGGATCGTCGGAGTTCTCCACGGCGCGTGCCAGGAGGCGGGCATCCCGTCGGCCTCGCTGTGGGCCAGCGTCCCGCATTACGTCGCCGCCGCGCCCAACCCGAAGGCCGCGCTCGCGCTCGTGCGCAGGCTCGAGGGCCTCGTCGGGGTCTCGGTCGACGCGGGTGAGCTCGAGTCCGCGGCGGCCGACTACGAGCGCCAGGTCTCGCTCGCCGTCCAGAGCGACCCCGACGTCCAGGCCTTCGTCGAGCGCCTCGAGCGCGCCGCGGCCGAGGAGGAGGAGGCGGTCTCCCCGCAGGACCTGCCCTCGGGCGACGTCATCGCCCGCGAGTTCCAGCGCTTCCTGCGCCAGCGCGGCCCGGGCCAGTAGTTGGTTCTAGCGCCGCGCGGGTTCCGCGGCGCCCCAGATCCCGGGTCCGGGGCTGTGCTCGTAGATGAGCGACGTCTCGGCGTGGGCGACGGCCGAGTGGGTGGCGAGGTGGTCGACCACGAACTCGCGCAGGCCCTGGGCGTCGGCGGCTGCGACCCAGACGAGGTAGTCGGTCTGGCCCGTGAGGTGGAAGACGCGCAGGACGCCCGGCAGCGTCCTGACGGCGGCGGTGAAGGCGTCGATCTGCTCGCGCGCGTGGACGGCGAGGCGCACGGCGATGAGCGCCTGCAGTGGGCGTCCGAGCGCGGCGAGATCGATCTCGGCGTGGAAGCCCTGGATGACGCCGGCCGCCCGCAGCGCACGCACGCGGGCGAGGCACGTCGACGGCGCGACGCCGACGCGCTCGGCGAGGCGGTTGTTCGGCATGCGCGCGTCGAGCGAGAGCGCCTCGAGGATCGCGCGGTCGACGTCGTCGAGCGGGAGGAGGTCGTTCGGCACGGGCCACATCATCTCAGGTGAGGCCGAAGATCGTGCGTGATTATCGCGATTGGCCGAAGTTCCTTCGGTCGACTCCGGTTGGTGCCGCACGGCTGGCACACTGTGCCCATGTCCGCGACCGTCGCCCCACCGCTACCGGGCGTCAAGGACTCGATCCTCGACGCCATCGGCCAGACCCCGCTCGTCCGCCTCTCGCGCCTCGGCGCCGGCCTGCGCCCGCAGCTCCTGGCGAAGGTCGAGGCGCTCAACCCCGGCGGGTCGATCAAGGACCGCGTCGGGCTCGCGCTCATCGAGGCCGCCGAGCGCGACGGATGGCTGCGCCCCGGGGGCACGATCGTCGAGCCGACGTCGGGCAACACCGGGACGGCGCTGGCGATCGCCGCGCGCCTCAAGGGCTACCGCGTCATCGCGGTCATGCCCGACAAGATGTCCAAGGAGAAGATCGACCTCCTGCGCGCCTACGGCGCGGAGGTCGTCGTGGCGCCCACGGCGGTCCCGCCCGACTCGCCCGAGTCCTACTACCGCGTCGCCGATCGGCTCACGCAGGAGATCCCCGGCGCCTTCCAGCCCAACCAGTACTTCAACCAGGCCAACCCCGAGGCCCACGTGGCCACGACCGGCCCCGAGCTGTGGGCGCAGACGGGCGGGCGCATCACGCATCTCGTCGCGGGGGTCGGGACAGGCGGCAC
>DATNGY010000023.1:0-3801 GCA_035605735.1 Solirubrobacteraceae bacterium | reverse complement strand
CCGAGGCCGCGGTGGCCTTCTACGGCGGCCTGTTCGGCTGGGAGTTCGAGGACCGGATGCCCGCCGACGCGCCCGGGCGCTACTTCGTCGCCCAGCTGCACGGGCGCGACGTCGCCGCGGTCGGCTCGCAGCCCGAGGATCACTCGGGTGCGCCGGCGTGGAGCACGTACGTCTGGGTCGACAGCGCCGATGAGGCGGCCGCGCGGGCCGAGCAGGCGGGCGGGAGCGTGCTGTCGGAGCCGTTCGACGTCGTCGACGCCGGGCGCATGGCGGTCCTCGCCGACGCCGAGGGCGCCGCGTTCTGCGTCTGGGAGGCGCGCGCGAGCAAGGGCGCCCAGCTCGTCAACGAGCCCGGCACGTGGAACTTCAGCGCGCTCAACACGCGCGATCTCGAGCGCGCGCGGGCGTTCTATGGGGCGGTGTTCGGCTGGCAGGCCGACGCCGACGACGAGTTCATGACGTGGCGCCTGCCCGGCTACGGCGACTTCCTCGAGCAGCGCGACCCCGACCTGCGCAGCCGGATGGCTGCGGTCGGCGCACCGGAGGGGTTCGAGGACGTGGTCGCCCAGCTCTTGCCGATGGCGAGCGCCGACGCGCCTGCGCACTGGAGCGTCACGTTCGCGGTGGACGACGCCGACGCGATCGCCGAACGAGCCGCGCAGCTGGGCGGGACGGTCGTGGTCGAGCCCTTCGACGCCCCGTGGGTCCGTCTCACCGTCGTCCGCGACCCGCAGGGCGCCGTGTTCACCGCCAGCAAGTTCGTGCCGCCGGGCTGAGGCGGCTCAGCGGGCTCCGTGGCGCCGCAGCGCGGCGAGCAACCGTCGCAGCGGCCCCGGCCGGGCCGGCCGCCGCGCGAGCCATTCGTCGCGCAAGGGCAGGCGGCCGGCCTTGCGCTCGGCCAGCGCGCACGCGGTGTGGGCATGTCGCCGCCGCAGCGGGTCGCCCTCGGGCATGACCAGCACGTGCTCGCTCAGAGCCGGCAGGAACTCGCCGCAGAACGGGCAGCGATAGGTCGCCGGCTTGCGGTTCTGCGCGGGACGGATCGTCCACCAGCGGGGGGTCACGGGCTTGTCGGCCGCCACGGCTCTTGCACGGAGTGTGGCGCGCGGTGCCGCGGCGACCCCCGGTCCGCCGCGGCACCGCGTGGTCGCTCAGCGCGAGCGCTTGGGCGCGCGGATCGTGACGTTCACGCGCGTCGTCTTGCGGTTGTGCGCCGCGTCCGAGGCGACCGTCACGGCCTTGACCCTCAGCCGCGCGTGGGTCGACAGGTACCGGCGGACGCCCCTGGTCAGGCGCAGCGTGAGCTTCGCGCGCTTTCCGCCCGCGAGCCGGACCGTCTTCCTGCTCGACGCGGCCTTATGACCGCGCCTGAGTTGGAGGGTGATCGTGCAGCGCCGCTCGGTCCTCGGGCAGCGGACGCGGAACGTCACGGTGCCGTGGCGCGAGGCCCGGACCGAGCGCGGCGACGGCTTTACCGTCGGCCCGATGTGGTCCGGCGGCCCCGGACGTCCCTGGATCGTGAAGGCCCTCGACGCCGCGGCGCCGACGTTCCCGACGCGGTCGACCGCGCGCACGGCAACGGCGTGGTCGCCGGCGGCCAGGCCCGCGTAGGTCTGCGGGCTCGTGCACTGCGCGTACGCGCCGCCGTCGAGGCTGCACTCGAACCGCGCGACGTCAGCGTCGGGGCTCGAGAACGAGACCGTTGCCGTCGATCCGCTCACGACGACGCCCGAGATTTGGACCGACGGCGCGGTCGCGTCGACGTCGTAGCCGATCGCCAAGCGCGTGACCGACGGCGTCGAGAACGCGTTGCCGGTCAGGATCGCCCGGTACTGCAGGTAGCGCCGGACCGGGCTCTGGACGGCGCCGCCGGCGCCGAGGGACTGCCAGTCCGACCACGACGCGTCGGGCGTCGCCGAGTCACCCGAGCGGGTCTGGAACGTCACGCCGGCGAGATTGCCCGTCGCGGCGAGTGCGCCCCAGGCGGTCAGGCGGGGCGAGGCGTCGAAGACGCGCGAGGTGAAGGTCCCCGAGGTGGGATAGGACGCGAGGCGCATGCTGTCGACCGCGAGGCCGCCTCCGCCGTTGACATCGCTGGCCAACACCCGCAGGTTTGCCGGAAGCGTCACGTCCTGCGTCGAGACGAGCGTCGCATCGACGTAGAAGCGGACTTGGGTCGCCGCCCACTGCATCTCGTACGTGTGCGGCATCGTCGGGTCGACGCCTGGAATCGGAATGTCGTTCGCAGTTGTCCCCACCAGCGTTCGCGCATAGAGGCCCGTCGTGAGCGATCCACCGCCAGTGCTGAAGATGGCCCACGGCGCACCGTTGAGGTCGGCCCCGAACCCGACGTTGCGGAACGGCGTGTTCCCGAACGTCGTTCGGAACGACAGCGACTCGGGCGCGCTGTACGTCGTCGTCGGGCCGACCTGGGTCCCGTTGACGTGGAGCGCCCCTGCGCTCACGGTGGCGTCGCCGCCCGTTGGGATGGTCGCCCAGCCCGACGGGAGCGTCGTGCCGTCGAAGGCCTCGTCGAAGGCGACGGTCGGCTTTAGCGCGACCGCGCCCGGCCCCGCCTGGATGTTCGCGTCCGGCGTGCCGCCGGCGAACGTGTCGTCGACGAGCGAGGCCGGCGTCGCCGCCGCCCACGCTGGAACGATCGCCATGGCGAGCAGCGCCGCCATGCAAATGACGATGAAGCGTCCTCGACGCAAGATGTCCTCCTTGACCCCTAGTTGTGATCCAGGCCTTCTGGGCGCCTCGGCGCGAGAAGACCCCACCCTGGCCCGCGCGCCCCCACGGCGCATTCCGGGCTTCCTGCGTTGTTCAAGACGACGCGGCCGGGACGCCTGAACGTCCGATCGCGCCGGAGGCGTCATCAAACCGCGCCGCCCTCGCGGCGGCGCGGTTCATGACCCCCCGAGACTCCGTTCTTCGGAAGTCACGGTTGAGACACGGGCGGCCGGCCCGCGTCACGCAGATCGTCTAGATCCGTCATCGCTCGAACGGTCCTCCGCCGCCGACGACCCGTGCGAGTGCGGTGCGCCCGGCGCGGCGGCGCCAGCCTGCGCCGAAGTTTTCGACAACGACCCGTTCGACTTGGGCGCTTCCGGCTCGCCCTTCATCGCCTTCGAGGATCCGTTCGTTAGGCCGGGCGCCTTCGAGGATCGCTTCGGTAGGCCGGGCGGAGCCTTGGGTGTCTGCGCAGCCTTCGTCTGCCGCGCCGGCTTGGCCGTGTTCGGCTTCGTCGACCGCGGCGAAGCCTTCGGAGCGGTCTTCGAGACGTGGCCGTCAACACTTGCGGCCGGTGCCGGCGGCTGACCGGAGGTCACAGCGTCCGCGCCGCGATCATCCGCGAGGGTCGCGCGCGCTTGCGATCGCGAGTCGACAGGGGACGACGCCGTCGTGGGCCGAGACCGCTTGCGCCGCTGGGCGCGCTGGTCGGCGGCCGGTCGGCTTGCCGCCGCGCGATCTGCGGGTGGCCGGGCCTGGGTTGGCGTGCTCCGCGCAGCGGCGCCAGAGGGCGCCGAGGCGGCCGGCCTGGTCGTCACGTACCCGGCCGGCGCGGAGCCGAGCTCGTGCCCGGTCGCCACGTGCCCGGCCGGCGCCGAGCCGAGCTCATGCGTGATCGTCCCGACGCCGCCCACGAGAGCGCTGGTGGCGAGGACGGCCGTGCCCACCTTGACCGCGACGCCCGCGCCGCCCGCGCCGGCGGCGAGCTCGCTCACGCGCGCAGACGTGGAGCCCTGCCCCGCGGCGAGCCACGCGGCGATCGGCGGCGGGGTCAGGGCCGTCGCGGTC
>DATNGY010000022.1:0-4347 GCA_035605735.1 Solirubrobacteraceae bacterium | reverse complement strand
GCGCCCCACTCTCGCTGGGCCGCGCGCGCCGCGGCGACTGCGCGGGCCACCGCGTCGGCGTCGGCGGCGGGAACCTCGACGACGACGTCGTCGGGCTGTTGCGGGGAACGGCTCTCGATGGTCTGGGTGGCGGCGCTCATGCGCCGAACGTACCCCGCCGGCGGGCTCGTGATCGGCGTGCCGCGGGTAAACGGCGCCCATGTCCTCGACAGCGCTCGACGCCACGGTGACCGCGGCGCGGGTCCACGACGTCCGGTTCCCGACCTCGCGCGACCTCTCGGGCTCGGACGCCATGAACGAGGCCCCGGACTACTCCGCGGCCTACGTCGAGCTCGAGACCGACCGCGACGATCTCCGCGGCTACGGCATGACGTTCACGATCGGCCGCGGCACCGAGGTGGTGGTCGCGGGGGTCGAGGCGCTCCTGCCGCTGGTCGTCGGTCGCCGCCTGCGCGACGTGGCCGCCGCCCCCGGCGCGTTCTGGCGCGAGATCACGGGCGACTCGCAGCTGCGGTGGCTGGGACCCGAGAAGGGCGTCATGCACCTGGCCACCGCGGCACTCGTCAACGCGGTGTGGGACGCGTGGGCGCGCGCCGCGGGCAAGCCGCTGTGGAAGCTCGTAGTCGACATGACCCCCGAGGAGGTCGTGGCGTGCGTCGACTTCCGCTACCTGACCGACGTGCTGACGCCCGAGGCGGCGGTCGCCATGCTGAGCGAGCGCGTCGCGGGCAAGGCCGCGCGCGAGGGCGAGATGCGCCGCGGCGGCTACCCGGCGTACTCGACCTCGGTCGGCTGGCTGGGCTTCTCCGACGACGAGGTGCGCCGGCGCTGCCGTGCCGCCGTCGCCGCGGGGTGGTCGCACGTGAAGATGAAGGTCTGCGGCGATTCCGAGGCCGACGCGCGGCGGGCCGCCCTGATCCGCGAGGAGATCGGGCCCGAACGCAAGCTGATGATGGACGCCAACCAGGTCTGGGACGTCGACCAGGCGATCGCGGCGATCGAGCCGCTCGCCGCCTTCGACCCATGGTGGATCGAGGAGCCGACGAGCCCGGACGACGTTCTCGGCCACGCAGAGATCGCGCAGGCCGTGGCGCCGATCCGGGTCGCGACGGGCGAGCACGCCCACAACCGCGTGATGTTCAAGCAGCTGATGCAGGCCGAGGCGATCGCGGTCTGCCAGCTGGACTCGTGCCGGCTGGGCGGGGTCAACGAGGTCCTGGCCGTGCTGCTGCTCGCCGCCCGCTTCGGCGTCCCGGTGTGTCCGCACGCCGGCGGGATCGGGCTGTGCGAGCACGTCCAGCATCTGTCGCTCATCGACTACATCGCGATCAGCGGTGAGCTCGACGGCCGCGTCCTCGAGTACGTCGACGAGCTGCACGAGCACTTCGTCGAGCCGGTGCGGATGCGCGGCGGGCGCTACCTCGTCCCGGAGGCGCCCGGCTACTCGGTCGAGATGCGGCCCGAGTCCGTGGAGGAGTACGCGTTCCCCGAGGGCGCCGCGTGGTCGGCGTCGGCATCGGCCTAGCCTCCTTCGAAGCCGAACTCGCCCGCGGCCGAGCCGCCCCCCGCGGCGGGCGCGTGGGAGGAAGCGGCGGCGGGCGCGGGGGAAGAGGCCGCGGCGCGCGCCGGCGCGGCCGTGGCCGAGGCCGCGGCCGGCTGGGGCGCCGGGGCGGCCGGCCGTTGGGCAGTTGCGGCGGGCGCGGGCGCGGCACGCGCGGGTGCGGCCGCGACCACGATCCGGCGGGCGGGCGCCGCGCGCCGGGCGGCGACCGCGCGCTTGCGCGCCGGGTGGGCCTTCGGTTTCGCGCGCGCGGCCCGGTGGCGCCGCGCGGGCGAGCGAGCGGTCGCGGCTCGATGCGCGCCGGTCGCGGCGACGGGCAGGCTCAACGCATCGGCGCTCCCGAGGGCGCGCGAGAGCGACGGCGGCGTCCCCGAGCGCACGGCCTGGTCGACCGCCAGGCCGCCGCCCGTGACCGCCACCGACGCGGCCGCGACCGCGGCGAGCTTGGACGCCGTCGCGGCCTCGATGACCGCCTGGGCGCGCACCATCGTGTTCGCCGTGCGCTCGCTGAGCCCCATCGAGAGCGCCTCGTACAGCCGGACGACGAAGTGGTGGGCAGGCTCGGCGACGTCGGCCACCGTCAGGCTCACGACCGGGAAGACGGCCGCGACGGAGCGCGCGGAGCCCTGCAGCTCGCGCATCGACGCGCGGCACGAGCCGCAGTGGCGCAGATGCGAGCGCAGCGCGACGACGTCGCCGCCGCCCTCGCCGTCGACGAGCGCCGAGAGCGCCGGCGCGAGGCGCGCGCACTCGTCGCCGGCCTCGAGCCCCGCGTAGCGCTCGAGGAAGCTCTTGCGTCCCTCTGCCAAACACCGATTCACCTTCGTGCGCGTCCATCCGGTCGACAGCGCGATCTGCTCGTATGAATGTCCGAGCGCCCGCAGCCACAGCGCGCGTAGCTCCTGCGGCTTGAGCTGGCGCAGCGCGGCAGCCGAGCGCTCGACCCGCTCGAACGCGACGACCATGTCCTCCGGCGACGCCGCGTTGGACGGGACGCCCTCGAGATCGGGGTCGTTCGCCCCCACGATCCGCCGTCGGGAGCGGTTGATCGCCATCGCCTCGCGCTTGACCACCGTCCGCAGCCACGAGCCGGCGTGCTCCGGATTCAGGCGGCCGGCGTGGCGAATGAGGATCTCGAGGCTGCGCTGGTAGGCGTCGTGCGCGTCGTCCGGGCAGATCGAGTAGCGCCGCGCGAGGCGCAGGAGCGACTCGGCGTGCTCGGCCACGAGCCGCACGACGAGCTCCTCGGCGTCGTCGTCGAGCCGACGCCGGCGTCCCTGCCCGTGGTGCCCTGGAGCGTGCAGCGCCCTCACGTGCCTTCGAGGGCAGGATCGACGATCCTCGCCCCCGCCGGGACGCGAAAACGTCCGCAAAGAGCGGGACTGTTGGCGGGGGCGCCACCTGGTGGTCGATTCCGCGACCCGCACGCACGGGTGCCGCGGTTTCGCCGCGCCGAATCGCCGGCGGGCAGCTCGGTTGTCAATTGCGCTGCCTGCGCGACCGCCGCGGCGCTTGCGAGCCTCGCGGTCGCGCTCGCCATCGAGGGCGGGAGAGCGCCGGCGCCCGGTGCGAGCACCCGCTCGCCGGGTCGGCGTGCTGGGAAAAGCGCCACATGGGCGCCAAAGCCGGCACGCCGCCCCCACAGGGGCGCCGTACGCGCACTCACGCCGGCAACGCAACCGGCGCTACGGTGTGCGCCGATGCCCGACGACGTTCGCGCGACCGTGACCCAGGCGCTCGCGCGCTTCAACGACCGCGACGACCGCCTCGGGTTCCTCCGGGCCTACGCGCCCGAGGTGCGCCTGCACGGCTACCCGGGCGGGCTCGAGGGGCGCGCGGGGCTCGAGCGCTTCCACGCCACGCTCTGGGACGCGTTCCCCGACGCGGCGCTCGAGCCCGAGGAGGTGATCGTCGAGGGCGACCGCGCCGCGGTGCGCTACCGCCTGACCGGCACCCACGAGCGCCCCTACCTCGGCGTCCCGCCGACGCACGCCACGATCGACGTGCACGGGATGATGGTCGTGCGCGTCGCCGACGGGCTCGTGGCCGAGGAATGGCACAGCCCGACGGAGCTCACGATCCTCCGCCAGCTGGGCGCGATCGAGCTGCGGATCGCGGGCGCCCCTGGCGCCGACCCGCGTCCGGGTCCGCGGCGCTCGGCGGCGGCCGAGGCGGCGGCGCTGCGCTGGCAGGAGGAGCACGAGCAGTAGACCGGCATGCCGTCCGACGCGGTGCCTACCTTGCGCGACAACCGTCGTCGCAAGCGCCCGGAGCCGCGATGCCACTCTGCTTCATCGAACCGCAGGACGCGATCCGCGTCATCGCCGAGTCCGTCGGTCGCGAGGCCAGGCGCCAGCTGCTCGGCGAGGTCGTGCGCGCGTGGGTCGACGAGATCCCCGAGGAGGAGCTCGCGTCCCACTACGCCAAGGCCGTCGCTGATCTGGACGAGCACGACCTCTTGATGCTGGCCGCCTGGCACGCCTCGCTCGAGGTCGGCCACCCGATCGCCAACCGCGACTTCCTCGTGGACGTCTTCCCGAGCCTCGGCGAGAACCGCCGCGAGGCGCTCAAGATCGCCGCCGGATTCCGCGGCGACGAGGCCTTCGACGCGGGCGTGGCCGAGGAGGAGGCGCTAGAGACCGTGCTGCCGTTCCTGTCGCGCGAGCGCTCGACGGTGCTCGCCGCGGAGTGCGTGAGCCTCTACCTCTGGGACCGACTCGGCTCCGAGAACTAGTTGATGGCTGATTCCGCGGCCCCCGCGCACACGGGGCCGCGAAAGCAACCAT
>DATNGY010000021.1:0-2687 GCA_035605735.1 Solirubrobacteraceae bacterium | reverse complement strand
GTCGAGTTCGTCGATGAGCTCCCGAAGACGGCGAGCGGCAAGATCCTGCGCCGCGAACTGCGCGACCAGGACGTCGCGCGCTAGCCCTTGCCGCGGTACAGGCGCACGGTGAGCGGCGCGAAGACCGCGGTCAGCACCGCCGCCGTGCCGAGGACGATCGCGATCTCGTCGGCCTTCCAGTGGCCGGCCATGAGCCCGCGCACCGCGGTCGTCAGGTGCGAGATCGGGTTGACGTTGACGAAGGCCTCGAGCCAGCCGGGAAGCGTCGACGGCTCGACGAAGATGTTGCTGAGGAAGACGAGCGGGAAGAGGGCCATGAAGCCCGCGTTCATGACCGCGTTCGGCGCGCGCATGATGAGCCCGACGGTCGTGAAGATCCAGGCCAGGCCGAACGCGAAGACGATCGTGAGCGCGATCGCCGCGAGCACGCCCGGGACGCCGCCGTCCGCGTCGAAGCCCATGATGAGGCCGAGCACGACCACGATCGCGGCGGCGACCGCGTAGCGCACGCAGTCGCCGAGCACGGCGCCGACGAGCGGCGAGGCCCTCCAGATCGGGAGCGTGCGGAAGCGGTCGACGACGCCCTTCGTCACGTCGGAGTTCAGGCTGACCCCCGAGTAGACGGCGACGAAGAGCACGCTCTGCACGAGGACGCCGGGCAGCAGGTACTGCAGGTACTCGCCGGTCGAGCCCGAGACCGAGCCGCCGAAGAGGTAGGTGAACATGAGCAGGAACAGCACCGGCGTGAGCGTCACGTCGATGAGCTGCTCGGGGACGTGCTTGATCTTGAGCATCCCGCGCCACCCGAAGGTCAGGGCGGCCGAGAGGGCGCTCGGGCGCGGCGGGCGCGGCGTCGAGGCGAGGCACGCGTGCAGACGCGCCTCGGCCTCGGGCGCGCTCCGAGTCGTCGCGCTCATGCGGCCACCTCCTCGTCCTCCTCGGCCGGGTGGCCGGTCAGCGCGAGGAAGACCTCGTCGAGGCTCGGCTGGCCGAGCGCGAAGTTCCCGAGGCCGACGCCCGCCTGCGCGAGCTCGTTCAGCGCCTCGGAGGCCCGCTCGGCGTCGGTCACGGGGACGGTGAGCGCCGCGGGATCGGGGTCGAGATGGACGGGCGCGCCGAGCGCGCGCTCGAGCACGGCGGCCGCGTCGTCGCGGTCGTCGGGGTCGAGCAGCCGCACGTGCAGCGCGCCGCGACCGACGGAGGCCTTGAGCTGGGTGGGGGTGCCCTCCGCGATGACGCGCCCGTGGTCGATGACCGCGATGCGCTCGGCGAGCTGGTCGGCCTCGTCGAGGTACTGGGTGCAGAGCAGGACGGTCGTGCCCTCGGCGACGAGCGCGCGGACGATGTCCCAGACCTGGTTGCGGGAGCGCGGGTCCAGGCCGGTCGTCGGCTCGTCGAGGAACATGAGCCGGGGGGTCACGACGATGCTCGCGGCGATGTCCAGCCGCCGGCGCATGCCGCCCGAGAAGTTCTTGACCTGGCGGCCGGCGGCGTCGGCGAGGCCGAAGCCGTCGAGCAGCTCGTCGGCGCGCGCGCCCGCGGCCCGGCGGCGAAATCCGAGCAGGCGGGCGAGGAGAACGAGGTTCTCGCGGCCCGTGAGGTCCTCGTCGACGGAGGCGAGCTGCCCGGTGAGGCTGACGAGCGCGCGGACCGCGTCGGCCTCGGCGACGACGTCGCGCCCGAGGACGCGCGCCTCGCCGGCGTCCGGACGCAGGAGCGTCGTGAGGATGCGGATCGTCGTCGTCTTGCCCGCGCCGTTCGGGCCCAGGACGCCGTAGACCGCGCCGCGCGGGACCGCGAGGTCGACGCTGTCGACGGCGCGGGTCGCCCCGAAGGACTTGACGAGCCCCGAGGCCTCGATCGCGAGCGTGGAGGAGCTCATGGTCTGCCTACAGACTGGCGGAGCGGCGTGCGCTCATCGGTGCGGGAACCCGTACGCCGCGCATGTGGTGATCGCGTCGGTGGAGGACCCCGACCGCTCGGTCGCCGATCGCTGGGGGCGCCTGCACGAGCTCGACAACGTGGTCCTCGCCGACGGCTCGGTCTTCGTCTCATCGGGAGGCTTCAACCCGACGCTGAGGATCATGGCCCTCGCACTGTGCCCGCCCGGCACGTCGGGCGCTGACGCGCCGGCGATAGGCTCGGTGCGGTGAGCGCGGCGGATCCCGTCGAGATCGCGCCGGGCCTGTGGCGCTGGACAGCTCGCCATCCCGAGTGGCACCCCGGACGCTTCGGCGCCGAGGTGGCGAGCTTCGCGCTCGCCGCCGGGGAGGACCTGCTCCTCGTCGACCCGCTGCTGCCGGCGACCGACGACGAGTCCCTGCTCGGCACGCTCGATCGGCTCGCCGAGGACCGGGCCGTCCACGTCCTCATCACGATCGCCTATCACGTCCGCAGCGCCGAGCCGCTCGCGGAGCGCCTCGGGGGCCGGATCTGGGGGCCGCCGCGGTGCGCCTCGCGCCTGCAGAAGCCCTTCCGCCTCACCGTGCTCGAACCCGGCGCGCCTGGACCGGCGGGCGCGGCGGCGTTCGCCATCGGCAAGCCCGTCCGCGGCGAGCGCCCGCTCTGGCTGCCGTCGCACCGAGCGATCGCCTTCGGCGACGCCGTCGTGACGACCCCGGGCGGCGCCCTGCGCCTGTGGGCCCAGGAGCCGCTCGACGCAAGGCGGCGGCGCTGGTGGCGCGAGG
>DATNGY010000020.1:0-5569 GCA_035605735.1 Solirubrobacteraceae bacterium | reverse complement strand
GACGGTGTCGAAGACCATGGTGAGCTGCTCGCCCTCGCGGCGCTCGATCGTCCCCAGGCCTCACTCCGGGTGCTCGACACACGCCCCGACGGCTAGTGCTCGTCCGCGAAGCGACATGGGTACCAGCGCGTCGTCGCCGCTTTCGGCCTCTGGGGCGCGCCCGTGCCCGGCGCGGCAGTTGTCGCAGCGCCCGCACGGCGGCTCGAACGCCTCGCCGAAGTAGCCGAGCAGGAACGCGCGCCGGCACCAGTGCTCCTCGGCATAGGCGCGCATCATCTCCACGCGCGAGCGTTCGAACGCCTCGCGCTCCTCCTCCGCGCGCGCGGCCCGCGCTATGCCCGCCTCGACGTCCGCGCGCCGCCCGGCCTTCGCGACCGCGCCGTCGTCGCGGACGCGGACGACGTGCTGATCCTCGAGCGCGTGCAGCACGGCCGCGAGCCGCGTCTTGGAGACGTCGGCCTCCTCGAGCAGGCGACCCGGCTCGATCGGGCCGCGGTGGGCGTGGACGCTGCGCGCGACGCGGTCGAGCACGTCGGCCTCGAGGCGCCCGGAGGCGAAGAAGCGCCGGCGGCCGAGGTCCTCGGGGCGGTAGAAGAGCACCGCCCGCGCGGGCTCGCCGTCGCGCCCGGCGCGCCCGAGCTCCTGGTAGTAGGCGTCGACGGACTCGGCGACTTCGTGGTGGACGACGAAGCGCACCTCGTGCTTGTCGACGCCCATGCCGAAGGCGATCGTCGCGACGACGACGTCGACCTCGGTGCCGGCCATGAACGCCTCCTGGACGGCGTCGCGGCGCTTCATCGAGAGCCCGGCGTGGTAGGGCGCCGCGCGCACGCCGCGCTCGTCCAGGGCGGCCGCCACCTCCTCCGCCGACCGCTGCGTCGCCGTGTAGACGATGCCCGGCGGCTCGGCGTCGGCGACCCAGTCGAGCAGCGCTCGATCCTTGTGCTCGGCGTCGAAGAAGCGCTCGACCGCCAGGTCGATGTTCGGTCGATCGAAGCCGCGCACGACGATCGCCGGATCGCGGAGCCCGAGGCGCTCGACGATCTCCGCGCGCACCGGCGGCGCCGCGGTCGCGGTGAGCGCGAGCACGGGCGGGCGCCCGAGCGCGTCGGCGACGTCCCCGAGCCGCAGGTAATCGGGGCGGAAGTCGTGGCCCCACTGCGAGATGCAGTGCGCCTCGTCGACGCAGAAGAGCGACGGCTGCGCCGCCGCGAGGCGCTCGACGACCTCGGCGTCGGCGAGCTGCTCGGGAGCGAGGAGCACGAACTCGATCGCGCGCTCCCGCAGGCCGGCCCAGACCTCGTCGCGCTGACGGCGCGTGAGCGTCGAGTTCAGCGTCACCGCGTGCAGCTCGCGGTCCGCACGGTCCTCGACGGCGTCGAGCTGGTCCTCCTGGAGCGCGATCAGCGGCGAGACGACGATCGTCGGGCCCGGGCGCAGCAGGCCGGCGAGCTGGTAGACCGCCGACTTGCCCGAGCCCGTGGACATGACGCAGAGCGCGTCGCGCCCGTCCAGGACCGCCTGGACGCCCTCTAGCTGGCCGGGGCGCAGCGAGCGGTACCCGAGGTGCCGGCGCGCCGCCGCCCGGATCTGGTTCGCACCGGCCACTCCGCCCACGCTACCCGCTCGTATCCTCGGTCTGGATGGCCTCCGCGCCGACATCCGAGGGGCGTCGCACCCGGCTCGCCGAGCAGCGCCGCGCGCTGCCCGACGGCCCGGGCGTCTACCTCTTCCGCGACGCGGAACGGCGCGTCATCTACGTGGGCAAGGCGAAGTCGATCCGCAAGCGCGTCGCCAGCCACTTCTCGAGTCCCGTGACCCGCGGGGCGTACGAGATGGTCGACGCGATCGACTCCGTCGAGTTCGTCCTCGTCGCCTCCGAGGCCGAGGCGCTGCTCGCCGAGCAGAACTTCATCAAGCAGTACCGGCCGCGCTTCAACATCCGCCTGCGCGACGACAAGTCGTATCCGTTCATCGCGATCTCCACCGACGAGGACTATCCGCGCGTCTACTTCACGCGCGAGCGCCACCGGCGCAACCGCGTGTACTTCGGGCCCTACTCGAACGCCAAGCGCGTCCGCGGGACGCTCGACCTGCTCGGCAAGGTCTTCCTCTTCCGGACGTGCCAGGGCGCCGAGCCCGGGCGGCGCTCGGGCTCGCCGTGCCTGGACTACTACATCCACCGCTGCGGCGCGCCGTGCGTCGGCTACGTCACGCCCGAGGAGTACCGCGAGTCGATCGACGGCGTCGTCGCGTTCCTCTCGGGCCGCTACCGCGAGATCGAGCGCGACCTCGAGCGGCGGATGGCCGCCGCGGCCGAGGCGCAGGACTACGAGCGCGCGGCGCTCGAGCGCAACCGCCTGCGCGCGGTCCGCTCCCTGCTCGAGCGCCAGCGCGTGGCCAACGAGGCGGTCGGGACGCTCGACGCGATCGCCGTCGCGGTCGACGGCACCGACGCCAACGCGCAGGTCTTCCAGGTCCGCGACGGCGTCCTCTCCGACCGCCAGTCCTTCTACCTGGAGAACGCCGTCGAGCGCGACGTGGGGGAGGTCGCCGAGGAGTTCGTCCTGCAGTACTACGGCGACCAGATGGCGATCCCCGCGCAGGTGATCGTCCAGAGCGAGCTCGAGCTCGAGGAGCGCGAGGCCCTCGCCGGCGCGCTCGGCCAGCGCCGCGGGGCCGCGGTCGAGGTCCGCGCCGCCGAGCGCGGCGACAAGCGGCGGATCCTCGAGCTCGCCGAGCGCAACGCGCTGCTCGCGCTCGACCAGGAGCGCCTGAAGGCCGAGCGCCGCCGCCAGCAGCGCGTCGAGGCGCTCGACGGGCTGCAGGAGGCGCTCGGGCTCGACGCGCTTCCACTGCGGATCGAGTGCTTCGACATCTCGAACCTCATGGGCACGCACACGACCGCGTCGATGGTCGTCTTCGAGGGCGGCGCGCCGAAGAAGTCCGACTACCGGCGCTTCAACGTGCGCGGGCTGAGCGAGGGCGTGCCCGACGACGTCGCGGCGATGGAGGAGGTGCTCGCACGGCGCCTGGCGCAGTGGGAGACCCAGCAGGACCTCAGCCCCCACGACCCCAAGCGCAACGAGTCGTTCGCCACGCTGCCGAACCTCGTCGTGATCGACGGGGGGCCCGGCCAGCTTTCGGCCGGCCTGCGCGCGCTCGAGGGCTTTCGCCGGCGCGGCGTCGCGGTCGTCTCGCTGGCCAAGCGCATCGAGGAGGTCTTCACGCCGGGCGTGCGCGCCCCCGTCGTGCTTCCGCACGACACGCCGGCGCTCCAGCTGCTCCAGCGCGTGCGCGACGAGGCCCACCGCTTCGCGATCACCCACCACCGCACGCGGCGTGATCGCGCGATGACCACGTCGATCCTCGACGACCTCCCCGGCATCGGGCCCGCCCGCAAGCGCGTGCTGCTCAACCACTTCGGCTCGCCCGAGGCCGTCCTCGCGGCGACGCGCGAGCAGCTCGAGGCGGTCCCCGGGCTGCCCGGCAAGACGGCCCGCGAGATCTGGACGCACCTGCACCGCACTGGCGACTGACGCAGCTGTCAGCATTTCACCCGCCGTTCACGACCATGGCCGACGAGCCCGACAAGATGGCCGACATGCCCGTCAAGGCGGCGTCGCGCCTGCCGCGGCTGCGGCTCGGGCGCCGCACCGACGGCGCGCGCGGATCGCACTCCCCGCGGCCGTTCGCGAGCACGCGCCTGCAGGACCTCGTGGTCCTCACCGGCTACTCGGGGGCCGGCAAGTCGACGGCGATGGCCGTCTTCGAGGACGCGGGCTACTTCTGCGTCGACAACCTGCCGCCGGAGATGATCCGCGGGCTCGTCGAGCTCTTCGTCCACGACGGCTCGAAGGTCGAGCGCGCCGCGGTCGTCTCCGACGCGCGCGGCGGCGACTACTTCGAGGCGCTGCGCGCCGTCCTCGAGGACCTCGAGGCGCTCGGGCTGCGCCACCGCGTGCTCTTCTTCGACGCTCACGACGACGTGCTGCTCACGCGCTTTCAGGAGACGCGCCGCCGCCACCCGCTCGCGCAGGCGTCGAGCGTCGAGGCCGGGATCGCGGCCGAGCGCGCGATGCTCGAGCCGCTGAAGGACCTCGCCGACGTCGTCATCGACTCGAGCGGGCTGAAGCCCGGGGTCCTGCGGCGCAAGATCGCCGAGGAGCTGCTGCCGCGCGCGCAGCCCGCGCGCCTCGCCGTCACGCTCGAGTCGTTCGGCTTCAAGCACGGCCCGGCCCGCGACGCCGACCTCGTGGTCGACGTCCGCTTCCTGCCCAACCCGCATTACGAGCTCGCGCTGCGCCCGCTCACCGGCCACGACGCGCGCGTCGTCGAGCACATCGGGCGCGACGGGCGCCTGGACGAGCTCTACGAGCGCCTCGACCCGCTGCTCGACTTCCTCGTGCCCCAGTACGTCCAGGAGGGCAAGGCGCACCTGACGATCGCGATCGGCTGCACGGGCGGGCGCCATCGCTCCGTGGCGATCGTCGAGCACCTGGCCGGTCGGTTCCGCGAGCGCGACGACGCCTTCGTGGAGGTCGTCCATCGCGACATCGAGCGCGGCGGCTGACCGAAACGGCGGCCGCGCTCGTCACTTGGGTAGCCTCCGGCGCCCTCGTCAGCGAAGGAGAGGACCGACCCCCCCATGCCAGTCCGCGTCGGGATCAACGGCTTCGGCCGCATCGGGCGCAACGTCTTCCGCGCCGGGATGGCGGCCAAGGCCGACGTCGAGTGGGTCGCCGTCAACGACATCACCGACAACGCGACGCTCGCGCACCTGCTGCGCTACGACTCGATCCTCGGCCCGTATCCGGGGACGGTCGAGGCGACCGACGACGGCCTCGTCGTCGACGGCACGCCCGTGCAGGTGCTCGAGGAGCGCGACCCCGCCCGGCTGCCGTGGCAGGACCTCGGCGTCGACGTCGTCCTCGAGTCCACCGGGTTCTTCACCGCGCGCGACGACGCCGCCAAGCACCTGGAGGCGGGGGCGAAGAAGGTCGTGATCTCGGCGCCCGCGAAGGGCGAGGACCTCACGGTCGTCCTCGGCGTCAACTTCGACGCCTACGACCGCGACGCCCACGACGTCATCTCGAACGCGTCGTGCACGACGAACTGCCTCGCCCCCTTCGCGAAGGTCGCGCACGAGGCCGTCGGCATCAAGCACGGCCTGATGACGACGATCCACGCCTACACGGCCGACCAGCGCCTGCAGGACGCGCCCCACACGGACCTGCGCCGGGCGCGCGCCGCCGCCGTCAACCTGGTGCCGACGTCGACGGGCGCGGCGAAGGCGGTCGGCCTCGTGCTCCCCGAGCTCAACGGCAAGCTCCACGGCTTCTCGATCCGCGCGCCCGTCATCACCGGCTCGGTCGTCGACCTGACGTTCGAGGCCGCGCGCGAGACCAGCGTCGAGGAGCTAAACGCCGCCTTCCGGACGGCGTCCGAGGGCGACCTGCGCGGCATCCTGCGCTACACCGAGGACCCGATCGTCTCCACGGACATCGTCAGCGACCCGCACTCCTCGATCGTCGACGGGCTGCTGACGTCGGTCATCGACGGCACGCTC
>DATNGY010000019.1:0-2637 GCA_035605735.1 Solirubrobacteraceae bacterium | reverse complement strand
GAGGGAGCAGACCGTGGCGACCTCCACAACCCGCAAACGACGCACCCGTGCCGACGGCGAGCGCAGCTACCAGCTGATCGTCAACGCCGCCGCCCGCCTCGCCACCATCGAGGGCCTCGAGGGTCTGTCGATCGGCCGCCTGGCCGACGAGATCGGGATGAGCAAGAGCGGGCTCTACGCGCACTTCGACTCCAAGCAGGATCTGCAGCTCGCCGCCATCGACGCCGCCGAGGCCGTGTACGACACCGAAGTCGTCGCACCCGCGATGCAGGCCCCCGAGGGCGTCAAGCGCCTCGAGCTGCTCTGCGACCGGTACCTGTCCTACGTCGAGCGCGGCGTCTTCCCCGGCGGCTGCTTCTTCGCCGCCACGGCCGCCGAATGGGACACCCGTCGCGGCCCGATCCGACAGCGCGTACGCGCGATCCTCGACGGCTGGACCAAGCTGGTCGAGGCCAACCTGCGCCAGGCCCAGGAGCAAGGCGACCTGCAGCCAGGCGCCGACCCCCATCAGATCAGCTTCGAGATCAACGCTCTGTTGCACGAGGCGAACGGCCACTACCTGCTCTTCCGAGACACCGCCGCGCTCGACCGCGCCCGCACCGCGATCCGCGACCGCCTCGCGCATCCCGGCGGCGTCCGCGCATCCGGGCGACCTCGGGCGGTCACCCCCCGCTCACGGTGAGCTCGTCGCCCTAGGGCTTGTCGTTTGCTCTGTTCTGCGCCATGTGCGCCACACACCGTAGGTGTGGCACATGGCGAATGTCGCGGCACCTACGGCCGGCCGCCACACGCTACGCACGTGCTCCGCGTCGCGCGGCGCCTGGAGCACGTCGTGCTCGCGATCGCGGTCGTCGCGGTCGTGGTGTGGGTGATCGCGCACCTCGCGCAGGTCGCGCTCGCGGTGGGCCTGATCGGCTACGTCGGCAAGCTCGCCGGCCGCCTCGTGAGGTTCTAGCCATGCCCGCCATCGAGATGGCGCCGGAGCCCTACGGCGGTGAGCGGGACGCGAGGAGGCGCGCCGCCGGGCGCGTCGCGCTCGAGCGCGAGGGCGTGACGCTCACGACCGTCGCCGAGCTCGCCGAGCTGCTGCAGCGTGCGGCCCGCGGAGACGACCGGGCGCGCGCGGCGCTGGGCGCGCTCGCCGAGCGCCACGGCGCGGTCGGCGCCGACACCCTCCTCGCGATCGCGCCGACACGCGCGCGGGGCGCTCGCTGACCGCGGCGCACGCGGCCGCCACGTTCTCTGCGGTCGCCCGGAGCCGGGACCGGGCCGGACATTATCGCGCCCTGACGGGCGCACGAGCCGGCCCTGTGACGGTCCCGCACCGGGCAGGCCCCGCACCTCAAGGAGGCCCCGTGGCCACCGCACCCGCGCTCAGCGCCGGCGAGCTTCAGATCCTGCGGCGCGTCGACAACGCGCTCAGCGCCCCCGAGAGCGAGCTGCGCTACCAGCTCGAGCGCAAGGACGAGCATCCCCTTGCGCGTTCCGAGCAGCTGCTCGACGTCCTCGTCGACCTCGAGACCCGCGGCCTGCTCGTAAGCGAACTGCACTTCCAGCTCACCACCGCCGGGCGCGCAGCGCTCGACGACGACCCCAGCTGAAGCGCTACCGAGACGCGCGCCGCCGGGGTGCGGGCCGAGCCCTCGCCAACGATGGCACGCCCTCGCGGGCGTGCGGCTTCGTGGCATCGGCCCGCACCGAGCGGCACCCGACCCGCAACAGCCCCGCGCCACGACGGACGCGCTCGCCGCAGAGCGGCGGCCCGCCGACCCGTTGGCGCTGAGACATCAAAGGAGGCTCGATCCATGGGCGTCTCCACCAGCGCGCCGCCCGCTCGGGCGCGGCGCGACATCTATCGCGAAAGCACCGAGGGCGTCCTGGCCGCGCTGGAGCGCGGCACGATCCCGTGGCGTCAGCCCTGGAGCGCCCAGCAGGGCATTCCGCCGCGCAACGCGGCCAGCGGGCGCGCCTACCGCGGCGTGAACTTCCTGGCGCTCGCGCTGGCCGGCTACGAGTCGCCGTGGTGGCTGACCTTCAAGCAGGCCAAGGATCGCGGCGCAAGCGTGCGTCGGGGCGCCCACGGCATGACGATCGTCAAGTGGACGCACTCACGCCGGCGGCTCAGCGAAGAGCGAGTGGCGCACGCCCGAGCGGCCGGCCAGCGCGTCGAGCGCGACGAGCACGGCGCCTACGTCGTGCAGGTCGGCGTTCGCCACTACGTGGTCTTCAACGCCGAGCAGATCGACGGGGTCGAGGACCTCGCGAGCGCGCCGCGGGCCCCGACCTGGCAGCCCGAGGCGGCGGCGGCGGCGATCGCCGCCGGCTATCAGCAGCCCCCGAGAATCCGCGAAGGCGGCTCGCGCGCCTTCTACCAGCCGAGCGGCGATCACGTGCAGATGCCCGATCGAGGACGCTTCGCCAGCGCCACCGCCTGGCACGCCACGCTCTTTCACGAGCTCGCGCACTCCACCGGACATCGCTTCCGGCTGGATCGTTGAGACCTCTATACGGGCACCTTCGGGTCGCCCGCCTACGCTCGCGAGGAGCTGACGGCCGAGCTCGGCGCAGCGATGCTTTGCGTCGCCGCCGGCATCGACGCCGCTCCGCTGACCGAGCAGCACGCCGCCTACATCGCCC
>DATNGY010000018.1:0-4294 GCA_035605735.1 Solirubrobacteraceae bacterium | reverse complement strand
GTCAGTCCACGAACCTCCGCGGATGCGCGCCAGGTCCTGCGGGACGGCCGAAACCGGTCCGCACGCGGACGTTCTCCGCCCTGGCCGGTCGCGCCCCGGACCCGGGCCTCCCGTGCGCCGCCCCGGACGGGCAGACCCTCGGTCAGGAGGTGATGTGTGATGACCGACGTCCCCGTGGACCAGCGCACCGCGCAGGAGTGCGCGCCCGACGAGGCTCACGTGGGCCGCTACAGCCGCGGCCTCGAGGACCAGCCCGACACCGGTGAGAAGCTCCATCGCGGGCGCTTCAGCGAAGGCCTCGAGCAGCGTCCTGAGAACCGGCGCAAGCGACGCCCCGGCCGCTTCAGCGACGGCCTCGACCACGACGAGGCTTCGCGTCCCGAGCGCCAGCGCGGCTCGTTCGCCAACGTCGACCGCGAGGAACCCGGCGAGGCGGCGTAACGGCGCCGGAGCGGCCAGTGCGCGCGGTGGTTCGCCTCCGGTCCGGTCGCGCCGCGCGCGCGCCGGTCGGGCATCGAGCGTGATGCGCGTTCGCTGTCCGCACTGCGGGTCAAGTACGAGACCGACGCGAGCGAGAGCGCCTTGAGCGTCGTCGACCGCTGCGAGCAGTGCGGGCGCGAGGGCTTCGTGAGCGTCGATCGCGAAGTGCCCGACGCCGACGACCTCCCGGAACGCGGCACGAGCGACAGGGCCTCGAGGACCGGCTAGACACATCCGGCGAGGCGAAGATCCACGCCCGATGAGCGTGGTGGCCCTCGGGATGTCGTTCGGAGCCAACGCCGGCTACGCGATCAACCCGGCGCGCGACCTCGGCCCGCGGCTGCTCGCGTGGGCCGCCGGCTGGGGGATCCCGATCGTCGGCCCGTTCCTCGGCGGCGTGGTCGGCGCGTTCGTCTACGACTTGGGCATCCGCGACATCCTGCACGCGCGCGGGGAGACCGCCCCGCCGGAGGTCGAGGAGCGCGGGCGCACCGGCGAGGAGCACGGTTAGCGAGGGCTACGGATGGGCGCGAGCATGGGCGCCACTCATCTCGTAGAGCTCGACCGGCGGCTCGCCGAGGAGCAGCCAGCCGCCGCCGGTCCGGCTCAGCCGCCCATCGTGCTCGAGCTGGGTGAGGGCCGTCGTGACCGAGGGACGCCCCGAAGCGACGAGATCCGCGAGGACCTGATGGGTGACCGTGAGGGGAACGCGAACTCCCTCGCCCGTGACGCGGCCCCAGCGGTCGGCGAGGTGCCACAGGAGCATCAGCAGCCGCCGGTCGACGCGCGTGTGGTGGGCGATGGCCATGTTCACCGCCAGCGTCCGCGAGCGCTGCATCGCGCGGCCGACGAGGTTGCCGACGACCTCCGGATACGGCGCGAGGCGCGCCGTGAAGCGCAGGTCGAGCTGCGCCATCTGCAGGCGCTCGACGACGCGGAACGTCGACTCGAACGGCAGCGTGGCATCCTCGCCGTCGTGCTGCCACGGGCGGAGCACGTCGCCGGGCCCGAGGAGCTCGGCGCCGAAGCGGCCCTCCCGCCCCACGCGGCGGACGAGGAGGCCCTCGAGGATGAGCAGCCCGATCCCGCCGCGCGCGGCCGCGGCCTCCTCGTCGGGCTCCCAGCGGCGCCCCTCGATGATCACCGCCGCCGCGACCAGGTCGCGCTGGGCGCGCTGCAGCCGCGCGCCCTCGAGGCCGTTGCCCAGGTCGGGGTCGTCCACGAGCACGTTGCTCACGAAGGCGGGCACGTCGCTGGACCCTATCCCTGGCCTGCGCGCGCGGTCGCAGGATGTGGTCCGCGTCCGACCGAGGCGTCGAGGCGCTCGACGCGCGCGTCGAGCGCGGTCGCGGAGGCGGACATGGCCGGGCGCTACCCCTCCGCCTGGCGCACCCCCGCGCGCACTGTCCGCAAGCGAACCGCGCCGTGCCGCGCCCGACCCGCGCGGGTAGCGAGGGCCCATGGCGACGACGACCGCGCAGTTCATCCTCAACCGCCTCGCCGACTGGGGCGTCCGGCGGATCTACGGCTATCCCGGCGACGGCATCAACGGCCTCATGGGCGCCTTCCACGAGGCGGGCGACCGCATCGAGTTCATCCAGACGCGCCACGAGGAGATCGCCGCCTTCGCGGCGACCGCCCATGCGAAGTTCACGGGCGAGGTGGGAGTGTGCATGGCGACCTCGGGGCCGGGGGCGATCCACCTGCTCAACGGCCTCTACGACGGCAAGCTCGACCACCAGCCCGTGCTGGCCGTCGTCGGACAGCAGGCGCGGCTCTCGCTCGGCTCGGAGTACCAGCAGGAGGTCGATCTCGACGCGCTCTTCAAGGACGTCGCCCGCGAGTACGTGCAGACCTGCATGGTCCCCGGGCAGGCGCCCCACCTCATCGATCGCGCGATGCGGACGGCCAAGGCGACCAGATCGCCGACGTGCCTGATCTTCCCCAACGACGTCCAGGAGGAGCCCTACGAGGACCCGCCGCGCACGCACGGCGCGGTCTTCACCGCCCCGGTCGGCATCGGCGAGCCCGAGGCGCTGCCCGATCCGTCGCTGCTGCGCGCGGCGGCCGAGATCCTCAACGCCGGCTCGAAGGCCGCGGTCCTCGTGGGCCAGGGCGCCAAGGGCGCCGAGGCCGAGATCGAGGAGGTGGCCGACCTCCTCGGCGCCGGCGCGGCGAAGGCGCTCAACGGCCGCGCGGTGCTGCCGGACGACCTGCCGTGGGTGACGGGCTCGATCGGCCTGCTGGGAACGAAGCCCTCCTACGAGCTGATGGAGGGGGCCGACACGCTGCTCATGGTCGGCACCAACTTCCCGTACGCCGAGTGGCTGCCCGAGCCGGGCCAGGCGCGCGGCGTGCAGATCGACATCGACGCTCGCCGCGTCGGCAACCGTTACCCGACCGAGGTCAACCTCGTAGCCGACTCCAAGCTCGCGCTGCGCGCGCTCGCGCCGCTGCTCGAGCGCAAGGAGGACCGCTCCTGGCGCGAGTCGATCGAGGACGAGGTCGATCGCTGGTGGCGGCTGCTCGACGAGCGCGCCCACCAGGCGGCGGACCCCGTCAACCCGCAACTGGTCTTCCACGAGCTCTCCGAGCGCCTCCCCGACCGCGCGATCCTCACCGCCGACTCGGGCTCGGCGACGAACTGGTGGGCGCGCAACCTGCGCATGCGCCGCGGGATGGACGCTGCGCTCTCGGGCACGCTCGCGACGATGTGCCCGGCGCTGCCCTACGCGCTCGCGGCCAAGTTCGCCCACCCCGACCGGCCCGTGATCGCGGCGAGCGGCGACGGCGCCATGCAGATGCTCGGCAACAACGCGCTCGCCGACCTCGCGCACTACCGCGATCGCTGGGACGACCAGGTGCTCGTCGTCTGCGTGCTCAACAACCGCGACCTGAACCAGGTGACGTGGGAGCAGCGGGTGATGTCCGGCGACCCGAAGCTCGAGGCCTCCCAGGTGCTGCCCGAGTTCGACTACGCCGGCTACGCGCGCCTCATCGGCCTGCACGGGATCCGCGTCGACCGTCCCGAGGACGTCGGCCCGGGCTGGGACGAGGCGCTCGCCGCCGGCCGGCCGGCCGTGCTCGAGGTCGTCACCGACCCCGAGGTCCCGCCGCTGCCGCCGCACATCCGCGTCGACCAGGCCAAGGGCCTCGCGTCGGCGCTGCGCCAGGGCGAGCCCGCGTCGCGCGACATCATCAAGAACGCGATCAAGGGCAAGCTCGCGGAGTTCACGACGCGATGAGCCCGCGCCGTCGCAGCGTGGGGGCGCGGGCGTTGCGCAACCTGCGGCGCGGGCGCGCCCAGCGGATGCTGTCGGCGGCGACCGCCGCTACGCGGCGGGTTCGGGCTCGGGGATGAGCCCGTCGCCGGTGAACTCCTCGCCCGCCTCGACGAAGCTCAGGTCGGGCGGCGGGAGGATGAAGTCGGAGGGCAACAGGTCGTCGGCGCCGAGCTCGCGGCCCTCGGTGCGCACGAAGTGGAGCAGCTCCTCGTAGCCGGCGTGGAAGCCGTCCTCGTCGCCGGCGTCGACCGCGGCCACGACCGTGTCGTCGAGCTCGTTGAGCCGCGCGTGGTCGCTCTCGTCGAGCTCGAACTGGCCCTCGTTGGAGATCCGCACGATCATGCGGCGCCCCCCTCGCCGAGCTGCTTGGACTCGGCGCCGCCCTGGCCGGACCCGAGCTCGGCCTTCATGCGCGAGAGCTCGTCGTCCACCTGGGAGGTGCTCGAGAGCTCGGAGAGCTGACGGTCCATGTCGTCCTGCCCGGGCCCGAGCGCGGTGAGGTCGTCGAACGTGCCGGCCGCCTCGAGCTC
>DATNGY010000017.1:0-7113 GCA_035605735.1 Solirubrobacteraceae bacterium | reverse complement strand
CTCCAGCTCGGCGAGGATCTCATCGCGCAGCGCGGCCGGGTCCGGCGGCGGCCGGCGCAGGTAGAAGCCGCCCTTGGCGCCGTCGGGGACGATGACCGCGTTCTTGGTCATCTGCGCGCGCATCAGGCCGAAGACCTCGGTGCGGTAGTCCATGCGGTCCGACCAGCGGATGCCGCCGCGGGCGATGCGCCCCCCGCGCAGGTGGATGCCCTCGACCTCCGGTGCGTGGACGTAGATCTCGAACAGCGGCGCAGGGCGCGGGATCGCGGGCACGTCGTCCGAGCGCAGCTTGAACGCGAGCGCGCGCCGCCCGCTGCGGTACGCGCTCGTGCGCACGGTCGCGTCGATGAGGCCGAGCTGGTTGCGCAGGATGCGGTCGTGGTCGAGCGACGGGACGGCCTCCAGCTCGGCGAGGATCTCATCGCGCAGCGCGTTCTCGACCGTCTCGTCGCGGGGCCGGTCGGGGTCGAAGCGCAGCGCGAAGAGGGCCATCAGCTTGGCCGTGATCGGCGCGTTCGCGGCGAGGACGTCGTGCTGGTAGGCCTCGGTGTAGCGCGATCCGATCCGCTGGCGGTAGCGGCGGTAGGCGCGCAGGATCCCCAGGCGCCGCCAGTCGAGCTCCGTCGTCACCACGAGGCGGTTGAGCGAGTCCGACTCGGCCTCGCCGCGCCAGATCGCGGTGATCGTCTCGGCCACGCGCGGACCCACGGCGTCGCAGTCGAGCGCCCTGTCGCCGGGCCCGAGGACGCCGAAGTCCTGAAGCCACGTCTCCCCGTCCCCGTCCTGCAGGCGTGTCGGGCGCTCCTCGATCACGCGCAGGCCGAGGTCCTCGAGGATCGGCATGACCCGCGAGAGCTCGAGCTTGCCGCCGAGCCGGTAGAGGCCGATTCGGGTCAGCAGCGTCCCGTCGGGCGCCGGCTCGTTGCGCAGCGCGACGAGGAAGGGCTCGCCGCCGGCGAAGAGCCGCTCGAAGCTCGCGATGTCGACGGCCCCGGCCTCGGGCGGCACCGCGGCCTTGTAGGAGTCCGGCAGCCGGCGCGCCCAGCGCTTGGCCAGGATCCGCCCGCGCTCGTCGCCGTGGACGGCCACGAGGCGCTCGCGCACGCGGTCGTCCCACGTCCGCGTGAGCTCCTCGACTTCGGCGCGCAGCTCGTTCCAGTCGACGTCGGGCAGGCCGCCGGCGGCGCGGTGGACGCTCAGATGGACGCGGACGCGGCCCTCCTCGCCGAGGACCTCGTGGGCCTCGACGACGTCGGCGCCGAAGCGCTCGGCCAGCCGCGCGCGGACCCGCTCGAGCGCGGCCGGGTCCCAGCGGCTCTTGGGCAGCGCGACGATGACCGAGGCCGATCGCCCGTCGCCGTCGCGCCGGCCGAGCACGCCGACGTGGTCGCCCTGGACGGCGAGCAGCCCGACGATCGCGGCCCGCAGGTCCTCCGTCGAGGCCGCGAGCAGCTCCTCCTTGGGGAACGAGTCGAAGACGCTGATCGCGGCCTTGTAGTCGTGGGAGCCCTCGATGAGGTCCTCGGCCGCGAGGATGCGCCGTAGCTTGCGCCCGAGCATCGGCGTCTGGCTGGCCGGCGCCGCCCACGCCTTCGACGTGAAGAGGCCGAGCAGGCGCGAGTGGCCGGCCGTGGACCCGTCGGGCGCCACGCGCCGCAGCAGCAGCTCGTCCATCCGCTCGCGCCGGTGGACCGGCGAGCGGGCGTTCGTGCGCGACACGAGGAGCAGCTCGCCGTCCACGAGGCGCTCGCGCAGCCCGGGCTCGAGCTCGTCCAGGGGCACGGGGCGGGCGAAGCGCGATCGACGCTCGTCGTCGAGGAGCCCGAGGCCCGACCCCGGCACGATCGCGAGCGCGCCGTCGACGACGTCGTAGGCGCGGGCGCCGAGGAGGATGAAGTTGCCCTCGCCGACCCAGCGCAGGAAGGCGACGGCCTCCTCGACCTCGTCGGCGTCGTAGCGGACCGCGCCGGCGCGCGCGAGCTCGACCATCTCCTCCAGGGCCGCCTTCATGGCGGGGAAGTCGCGGACGACGCGGCGCACGTCGGCGAGCACGGCGCGCACGGCGTCCTCGAGGTCGGCGAGCTCCTCGGGCGTCAGCCGCCGGTCGACCTCGAAGTGCATGACCGACTCGGCCGCCGGCGCACCGGAAGGGTGCAGCACGCGCACGATCCGCCCGTCGGGGCCGCGCTCCGTGCCGACGATCGGGTGCAGGAGGCGCACGATGCTCAGCCCTCGCGCGTGCAGCTCGGCGGAGACCGAGTCGACGAGGAACGGGAGGTCCTCCGTGTTCGTCTCGACCACCGACCCGGCCGGCTCGTAGCCGTGCTCCGCGCGGGTCGGGTTGAACGCGCGCACCGCGACCGGAGCGCCGTCGCGCCCCGCCGCGAGCTCGAACGCGCCGAGGAGCTCGTGGAAGAGCGCCTCGGCGCCGGGCCCCTCGTCACCGCCGTCGGGCGCGGCGCCCTCGCGGCGCAGGTACGCCTCGGCGAAGGCGCGGACCGCGTCGGCGCGGTCGGCCGTGACGCGCTGCGCGACGAGCTCGTCGATGCGACCCACCCGACCATCATGCCGCGCGCCGACGGACCGTGCACCTCACATGGTCGTCTTCGAAACCAACCCGCTGCGTCGCGCGACTCGAGGCGCAGGTCGCGGCTACCCGGGCGCCAGCACCCGGTCGATCAGACCGTAGTCGCACGCCTCCGAGGGCGTGAAGAAGCGGTCGCGCTCCATGTCGTCGTGAACCTGCTCGTACGACTGGCCCGTGTGGAGGGCGACGAGCTCGTCGACGCGGGCGCGGAGCGCGAGGACCTCGGCCGCGTGGATGCCGATGTCCGTCTGCTGGCCCTGGAAGCCGCCCGTGGGCTGATGGATCAGCATCCGGCCGTTGGGCAGCGCGGCGCGGCGGCCCGGCTCGCCGCCGGCGAGGATGAGCGCGGCGATCGACATCGCGATCCCGCAGCAGGTCGTGTGCACCTCGCAGCGGACGTGCTGCATCGCGTCGTAGATCGCGAGCCCCGCGTAGACGACGCCGCCGGGCGAGTTGACGTAGAGCTGGATCGGGCGGTCCGGATCCGCCGACTCGAGGTGCAGGAGCTGGGCGACCACGAGGTTGGCGATCTCGTCGTCGACCGGGGAGCCGAGGAAGACGATGCGCTCGTCGAGCAGTCGCGAGTAGATGTCGAACGAGCGCTCGCCGCGCGGGTCCTGGCGGACGACCATCGGCACGAGGGGCACGGGCTTGATCCTTTCGCGGTTGCGTTTGCGCAACCCACTGGTTGCGCATTGCTTGCCACGGTAGCATGCAACCTCATGGTTGCGCGTGACATCACCCTGCCGGTCGACCAGGACGAGGCGTGGGACGCCCTCACCGACCCCGAGCTGCTAGCCGAGTGGCTCGGCGGCGAGCGCGAGGCGGTGCTCGAGGAGGCCGAGCCCGGCGAGCGCCTCGTCTTCTGGTGGTTCGAGGAAGGCGAGCCCGGCTCGCGGGTCGAGCTGACGCTCGCGCGGGTGCGCGAGGGCACGCGCGTCTCGGTGCGCGAGGCGCCGGTCGGGCCCTTCGCGCTGGCGGCGGCGTGACGGGCGACGTCTTCGCCGCGCTCGCCGACCCCACGCGGCGCACGGTCCTCGAGGAGGTCGCGCGCCGCGGCAGCGCGACCGCGACCGAGCTCGCGGCGCCGCTGGCCGTGACGAGGCAGGCCGTGGCCAAGCACCTCGGCGTGCTCGCCCACGCCGGGCTCGTGGACGGCCGCCGCGAGGGCCGCGAGACGCGCTACCGGCCCACGCCGGCGCCGATGGGCGAGGCGATCGGCTGGATGACCGAGGTCGGCTCCGCGTGGGACGACCGCCTCGCCGGGCTCGAGCGCGCGGTCGCTCGGCGCCGGCGCGCGCGCTCCGCCTAGAGAAGGCGGCCCTCGAGGGCCTCGAACTGGGCGCGAACCTGGTCGGGCAGGCGGTCGCCGAACCGGCCGAGGTGGTCGCGCAGCTGCGCGAGCTCCGCGCGCAGGCCGTCCTCGTCGAGCGCGAGCACGGTCTCGAGATCGTCCGGGTCGATCTCGAGCCCCTCCGTGTCGAGCGCGCCCGGCGCGGGCACGAGCCCGGCCGGCGTCTCGACGGCCTCCGCGGTCCCTTCGAGGCGGCGGAAGATCCACGCGAGCACGCGGGAGTTCTCGCCGAACCCGGGCCACAGGAACCGGCCGTCGTCGGCCTTGCGGAACCAGTTGACGTAGAAGACGCGCGGCGGGCGCGCGCCCTCGCGCTCGCCGATCCGCAGCCAGTGCGCGAAGTAGTCGGCCATGTTGTAGCCGCAGAAGGGCAGCATCGCGAACGGGTCGAAGCGCAGCTTGCCGACCTCGCCCGCCTGCGCCGCGGTCGTCTCCGACGACATCGTCGCGCCGAGGAAGACCGCGTGCTCCCAGTCGAAGGCCTCGCGCACGAGCGGGACGACGTTCGCCCGGCGGCCGCCGAAGAGCACGGCGTCGATCGGGACCCCCGCGGGATCGGTCCACTCGGGCGCGACGGACGGGCACTGCGCGATCGCGACGGTGAAGCGCGCGTTGGGGTGCGCCGCGGTCCGCTCGGCCGCGGGCGTCCAGTCCTCGCCGCGCCAGTCGCGTAGGTGGTCGGGCGGGTCCGGGGTCATGCCCTCCCACCAGATGTCGCCGTCGTCCGTGCGCGCGCAGTTGGTGAACACGGTGTTCTCCGCGACCATCTCCATCGCGTTGGGGTTCGTCCTGCGGCTCGTCCCGGGCGCCACGCCGAAGAACCCGAGCTCGGGGTTGACGGCGTAGAGCCGGCCGTCGGGACCGAACTTCATCCAGGCGATGTCATCGCCGATGGTCTCGGCCTTCCAGCCGGGGATCGTCGGGACCACCATCGCGAGGTTCGTCTTGCCGCAGGCGCTCGGGAAGGCGCCCGTCAGGTACTTGACCTCGCCTTCGGGCGAGGTGAGCTTGAGGATCAGCATGTGCTCGGCCAACCAGCCCTCGTCGCGGGCCATGACCGAGGCGATCCGCAGCGCGAAGCACTTCTTGCCGAGCAGGGCGTTGCCGCCGTAGCCCGAGCCGAACGACCAGATCTCGCGCGCCTCGGGGAAGTGGACGATGTACTTGCTGTCGGGGTTGCACGGCCACGGCACGTCGGCCTCGCCGTCGTCCAGCGGCATCCCGACCGAGTGTAGGCACGGCACGAAGTCGCCGTCGTCGCCGAGCGCGTCGAGCGCCGGCGCGCCCATGCGGGTCATGATCCGCATCGAGACGGCGACGTAGGCCGAATCGGTGAGCTGGACGCCGATGTGCGCCTGGTCGGAGCCCAGCGGGCCCATCGCGAAGGGGACGACGTAGAGCGTGCGCCCGCGCATGCTCCCGCGGAAGAGCCCCTCCAGCTCGTCGCGCATGTCGTCGGGGTCGCGCCAGTTGTTGTTCGGTCCGGCGTCCTCCTCGCGCTCGGAGCAGATGAACGTGCGGTCCTCGACGCGCGCGACGTCACCGGGGTCCGACGAGGCCAGGTACGAGTTCGGGCGCTTGGCCTCCGAGAGCCGCTCGAACGTCCCGGCGTCCACGAGCTCCTGCGCGAGCGCGTCGTACTCCTCGGCCGAGCCGTCGCACCAGCGGACGGACTCGGGCCGGGTGAGCGCAACGACCTCCTCGACCCAGCTGATGAGCTTCTCGTTCTTCGTCGGGACAGTGACCTCGCTGCTCACAGGCGCCGCGGCCTCCTCGGGGTGCTCGTTGGGACGGGACCCGCTGATTCTCCCTTACCCGGAGAGAGCCGCGCACAGAGCCCTCCCCGTGCGGGGAGGCGCGCAGGCCGATCACTCGACGTTCCCCTCGGCCGCCTCGACCGGCCCCGGGAGGCGACGCGGCACGAGCACGAGGCGCTTGAACTGCGCGACCAGCGTGCCGTCCTGGTTGTGGACGCGCGTGTGGACCTTCACGGTCCCGCGATCGGGCTTGGACTGCGACGCGCGCTTCTCGATGACCTCGGACTCAACGAAGAGCGTGTCGCCGTGGAAGACCGGGGCGGGGTGCTCGAGCTCCTCCGTGGCCAGGTTCGCGATCGCCTTGCCCGAGACGTCGGAGACGCTCATGCCGACCGCGAGCGAGTACACGAGCGGCCCGACGACGACGTTGCGGCCCTGCTGGGAGCCGGCCGCGTAGACGTCGTTGATGTGCAGCGGATGGTGGTTCATCGTGATCAGGCAGAAGAGGTGGTCGTCGGCCTCGGTCACGGTCTTCGCCGGCCAGTGCTTGTAGACCGCGCCGAGCTCGAACTCCTCGAGATAGCGGCCGTACGGGTGGGCGCCGCTCGCCTCGCGGGCGGCCTGATCGGTCTCGACGGCGGTGCTCTGCTCGCTCATGGGCGGGCAGTCTGGCAGCGCCCGTCAGCCGGTGAGCTTGAAGAGCATCCTCAGCTCGGTGCCGCCGCCGTCGGGGTGCAAGATCTCCAGACGGTCGGCCAGCCCGGCGATGATCGGCAGGCCGAAGCCGGCGCCGGGGCTGTCGATGCGCGGGCGCAGGCCGCGACCCTCGTCGCGGACGACGACGCTGAGCCCCGCCGGCTCGCACGCTAGGCGCAGCTCGATCCCGTTCGCGGATTGGTCGAGCCCGGAATGCAGCACCGCGTTGGTCAGCGCCTCGCTCACCGCCAGCGCGATGGTGGCGGCCAGCCGGTCGGTGGCGCCGTGGTCGAGCGCGTACGCGGCGGCGCGGTGACGCGCCGCCCGGATCGCCGTCGGCCTGGCGGGGAAGCTCTCGCTGAGCACCTCCATCGTTGCCGCCGTTCCCTGCGGAGCGAGCTCCAACGCGCGGACCGTCCGGTCACGGTCACTATGGTTGGCCGGCCCATGCGCAACCCACGTCACTTCTCGAGGCCGCTCGCGATCGGGGCGCCCGCGCCGCTGCCCGAGATCCCGGTCACCCCGTCGCGGATGATCCACTTCCTCGACTTCTCCAACGAGCGGATGGTCGCGAAGGCGCCCGAGATCGCGCGCCAGACCGACATTCTCCTCGGCAACCTCGAGGACGCGGTGCCCGTGGAGCGCAAGGAGGCCGCCCGTGAGGGGCTCATCCGCGTGGGGCGCGAGATGGACCTCGGCGAGACCGCCCTGTGGACGCG
>DATNGY010000016.1:0-2494 GCA_035605735.1 Solirubrobacteraceae bacterium | reverse complement strand
GCCGTGCAGAACGGCCAGGTGTCCGAGGCGCGGCTGAACGACACGGTCGGCCGCATCCTCACCGCACGCATCGCCGAGGGCCAGCTCGATCGCACGACCACGGGCTCGCACGACGCCGTCGTCACCAGCGAGGAGCACCAGGACTTCGCCGAGCAGCTGTCCGAGCAAGGCACGGTCCTGCTCAAGAACGGCGGCGGGGCGCTGCCGATCGACGACCGCCAGGTCGGGTCCGTGGCGGTCATCGGCGCGGCCGCGCAGGCGGCTCCGATCTACACCGGCGGCGGGTCGGCAACGGTCGTGCCGTCGGGCACCGTCACGCCGCTGGAGGGCATCCGGGCGCGCGCGGGCGACGACGTCGACGTCACCTACGCGCAAGGAACGGCGGGTGCGGCCGCGCCGCCCGTGATCGACACCGCCACACTGACCCCGGCGTCGGGCTCGGGCCACGGGCTGAGCGCCGAGTACTTCGCGTCGCCGGACTTCAGCGGCGCGCCCGTGATCACGCGGGTCGAGCCGACGGTGGACGTCAGCACGCCGCCGGCCGGACTGCCCACGGTCTGGTCGGCGCGCTGGACCGGCACGTTCACCCCCACGGTCTCCGGTCTGCAGCGGATCTCGTTCAGCGGCAACGGGATCGCCCGCGTGTACATCGACGGCCGGCTCGTGATCAACAGCGCGAACCAGCTCACGATCGCGGCGGTCGACCTGCCGGCCGGCCAGCCCGTCTCGATCCGCGTCGAGTTCGTCGGCAAGTCGCCGTTCCCCGGGTTCCTGCCGCCCCGGATCAGGATCGGCTGGTCGCCGCCGGACACCGCGCAGTGGCAGGCGGCGATCGACGCCGCGCACGCGGCCGACGTCGCGGTGGTGTTCGTGAACGACATCCGCACGGAGGGCGCCGACCTGTCGACGCTGAAGCTGCCGGGCGACCAGGACAACCTCATCGAGGCGGTCGCTGCCGTCAATCCGCGCACGGTCGTCGTCCTCAACACCGGCGGCCCGACGCTCACGCCGTGGCGCGACCGCGTGGCCGCGATCCTCGAGGCCTGGTATCCCGGACAGGAGAACGGCGACGCGATCGCCTCGCTGCTGTTCGGCGACGTCAACCCGTCGGGCAAGCTGCCCGCGACGTTCCCTCGCAGCGACGACCAAGGACCGCTGACCAGCCCCGAGCGCTTCCCCGGCGTCAATGACGTCGCGCGCTACGACGAAAACCTGCTCGTCGGCTACCGCTACTACGACGCGCGCGGCCAGCAACCGGCGTTCGCGTTTGGTCACGGCCTGTCGTACACGACGTTCTCCTACGGCAAGCTGCGGGTCCTACGCTCGTTCCGCCGCGGCGGGGCGATCGTGAAGGTGCGGGTGCGCAACAGCGGCGACCGTGCGGGCGCCGAGGTCGTCCAGCTCTACGTCGGCTTCCCGGCGGGCGCCGGGGAGCCGCCGAAGGTGCTCAAGGCCTTCCGCAAGGTCCAGCTCGACCCGGGTCAGCGCTCCACGGTCACGCTGACGCTCGACCGGCGCGACCTGTCCGTGTGGAGCGAGGCGCGCAACGGCTGGGTCAGCCCGACCGGGCGCTACCGCCTGCTCGTCGGCAGCTCCTCGCGCGACATCCGCGCGAGCGCGTCGTTCTGGCACCGGGGCTCGTAGCCTCAGATCGGGTATTGGCGCTCGCCGCGCTGAACGGTGATCCAGCGCAGATCGGTGAACTCGTGCAGCGCCGCGGTCCCGCCGAAGCGCCCCCATCCCGAGGCCTTGACGCCGCCGAACGGCATCGGCGGCTCGTCGTGGACGGTCGAGCCGTTGACGTGGCAGATGCCGGACTCGATCCGCCGCGCGACGTCGAGCCCGGCCCGCTCGTCGGCCGTGAACACCGCGGCGGCCAGGCCGTAGGGCGAGTCGTTGGCGAGACGGACGGCGTCGGCCGCGTCCGCGGCCGCGATCACGGCGACGACCGGGCCGAACGACTCCTCGGCGTAGAGCCGCATCTCGTCGGTGACGCCGGCGACGACCGCGGGCGCGATGACGTTGTTGTCGCGGTCCTCTCCGCCGGCGAGGACCGTGGCGCCCTTGGCGCGGGCGTCGTCGAGCAGCTCGAGCACGCGCGTGCGGCCGGCGTCGTCGATCAGCGGCCCGACCATCGTGCCCTCGTCGCGGGGATCGCCGGTGGTCAGGGCCGCGGCCTTCGCGGCGAGCTTGCTCGCGAGCGCGTCGGCGACCGGGGCCTCGGCGACGATGCGCTCGGTCGACATGCAGATCTGCCCCGAGTTCATGAACGCGCCGAACGACGCGGCGGCGGCGGCGGCGTCGAGGTCGGCATCGGCGAGCACCACCATCGGGGCCTTGCCGCCCAGCTCGAGCACGGAGGGCTTGAGATGCTCGGCGCACTTGACCGCGATGATCCGCCCGACCCGCGTCGATCCGGTGAAGTTCACGCGGCGCACGGCGGGATGCGCGATCAGGGCGTCGGCGACCTCGGGGGCGGCCTGCGGGCTGTGGC
>DATNGY010000015.1:0-7552 GCA_035605735.1 Solirubrobacteraceae bacterium | reverse complement strand
ACCGTGCAGAAGGAGGGTGGGCTCGGCGAGCTGTTCGCGCCCACGATCGACGCACCGAGCGCACGCGCCCTGGACTTCGTCGTCACCGGCCGCGGTCGCGCCGTCCGAGCGAGCGACGCCGACCGCGTGCAGACGACGCTAACCGACCCCCGCAGCCTCACCTACCGCCAGACGTTCACGGAGCGTCGCAGCTGGCGCCTGCAGGCGACGTACGTGACCGACCCGTCGCGGGCGACCGTCCTCATCGAGCTGCGCTTGGCGGTCAGGGACGGCCGCCGGCACCACGTCTACGCGATCTACGACCCGTCGCTGTCGAACTCGCGCAACAACGACTCCGGCCGCACGGAGGGTGACGCGCTCGTCGCCACCGACGACGCGACCCACGCCGCGAGCGCGCTCGTCGGCTCGCCCGCCCTCACGGCGACTTCGAGCGGGTTCCGCGGCACGAGCGACGGCTGGACCGACCTCCTCGCCGACGGCCGCCTGGACTGGCAGTACACGTCGGCGGACACGGGCAACCTCGTCCAGACCGCGGGCACCGCGCTCACCGGGTGGCCGGGCCACAAGCGCGCGACGCTCGCGCTCGCCTTCGGCGACGACGCCACGACGGCGCTCGCCGCCGCGCGCGCCTCGCTGCGCCGCGGCTTCGCCGACGCCGCCCGCCGGTACGCGCGCGGCTGGCATCAGTACCTCGGAAGCCTGAAGCGGCCGCCGGCGTCGCTGCGCGGCGCGCGCGAGCGGACCCTCTACCGCGTGTCGGCAATGACGCTCGCCGCCAGCGAGGACAAGACGCACCGCGGCGCGTACGTCGCGTCGCCGACCTCGCCGTGGGCGTTCGGCCGCGACGATCCCTCGGCGCCGTATCACCTCGTCTGGTCACGCGACCTCTACCAGATCGCCACCGGGCTGCTCGCGGCCGGCGACCGCGGCGGCGCGACCCGCGCCCTCGACTTCCTCTTCGACGTCCAGCAGAAGCCGGACGGGTCGTTCCCCCAGAACTCGCGCGTCGACGGCACGCCGGTCTGGGGCGGGCTGCAGCTCGACGAGGTGGCGTTCCCGATCGTCCTGGCCCATCAGCTGGGGCGCAGCGACGCCGAAACGTGGGCGCACGTCAAGCGCGCCGCGGACTTCCTGATCGGCTTCCAGCAGGACGGAAACGCGGCGCCGTGGACTCCGCAGGAGCGCTGGGAGAACCAGTCGGGCTACTCGCCGGCCACGATCGCCAGCGAGATCGCCGGCCTGGTGTGCGCGGCCGACATCGCCGACGAGAACGGCGACGCCGCCTCGGCCCAGCGCTACCTCGTCACGACCGACGCGTGGCAGGCGCGCGTCAAGGACTGGACGGTCACGACCACAGGCCCGTACTCCTCGGGGCCGTACTTCCTCCGCCTGAGCAAGGACGGAAACCCGAACGCCCCGACGACGTACGACATCGGCGACAGCGGCCCTTCCAACGTCGACCAGCGCCGCGTCGTCGGCCCGAGCTTCCTCGAGCTCGTGCGACTCGGCGTGCTCCCGGCCGACGACCCGGCCGTGACCAACACCCTCGGCGTCGTCGACGCGCAGCTCGGGGTCCCGACCGCCAACGGGTTCTTCTGGCACCGCGCTTCCTTCGACGGCTACGGCGAGAAACTCAACGGCGACCCGTGGAACTTCGGTCTGCCGAACGACTCGCTCATCACGCGCGGCCGGGCCTGGCCGCTGCTCAACGGCGAGCGCGGCGAGTACCAGATCGCCGCGGGGCAGGTCGCAGCGGCGCGGCGCCAGCTCGCGACGATCGCTCGCACGGCGGGACCGGGCGAGATGCTGCCCGAGCAGGTCTGGGACCTCCAGCCGCCCGCCGGCACGAACGGTTTCGTGCCGGGAAGGCCGACGTTCTCGGCCACGCCGCTGGCGTGGACGCACGCGCAGTTCCTGCGGCTGGCGTGGGACGCGCGGGCCGGAGCGGTGCTCGAGCAGCCCGACGTCGTCGCGCAGCGGTACGCCGGCTGACTAGTTCCCGCGATGGACGCGCTGCGGAGCGACGCGGGCCGGCGTCCACCGCCGCCACTGATCGCGGAGCGACTCGGGAGCGAGGACCGCGTAGATCGCGATCGTGGCGACGGCCGCGACTGCGAAGGCCGCAAGCAGCGGCGCCCCCGCGATCAGCGCGATTCCGAGCACCGGCACGACCGCGTTCCACACGACCGTCGACGGCGCGATCGCGTGCTGTCCGGGAGCGTGACCATGACGATCGGATCGGGTCATGGGCGGCACGCTATGGCCGCGGGCGCGGGGGGTCATCCGTGCTAACCCCCGGTCGGACCTCGTACTAGCACGCGCTCTGCGGCCGGCGACGGCGCGGCCGGTAGCGTGGAGTCGGTGCGACTAGCGACCTGGAACGTCAACTCGGTCAAGCAGCGCGTGCCGCGCCTGCTGCCCTGGTTGGACCAGCGGCGGCCGGACGTCGTCTGCCTGCAGGAGACGAAGCTCGCCGACGACGCGTTCGGCGAGCTGCTCGGCGACGAGCTCGCCGCGCGCGACTACGAGGTCGCGGTTCACGGCGAGGCGACGTGGAACGGGGTGGCGATCCTCTCTCGCGTGGGCTTGGACGACGTCGTCGCCGGGCTCGCCGGGGCGCCGGGCTTCCCGCACCCCGAGGCGCGAGCGGTATCGGCGACGTGCGGTGGGATCCGGATGGTCTCGGTCTATGTGCCGAACGGGCGCGTGCCGGGCTCCGAGCACTACCAGTACAAGCTCGCCTGGATGGCCGCGTTGCGGGACGTCGTCGCCGCCGGCCCGGAGGCGACGGTCGTCTGTGGCGACATGAACATCGCCCCGACCGACGACGACGTCTTCGACCCCGACGCCTACATCGGCCAGACCCACGTCACGGGGCCCGAGCGCGAGGCGCTGGTGGAGCTGCAGGCGCTCGGCCTGCGCGACGTGGTGCGCGACCGCTGGCCCAGCGAGCGGGTCTTCACGTACTGGGACTACCGCGCCGGGATGTTCCATCAGGACCTCGGGATGCGGATCGACCTCGTGCTCGCCACCGAGCCGGTCGCCGGCCGCGTCCGGGCCGCCTGGGTCGACCGGCAGGCGCGCAAGGGCAGCGGGCCGAGCGATCACGCGCCCGTGATCGTCGATCTCGACGAGGCGCCGGACGGGGACATCGGGCCGGTCGTGCCGCCGCCGTCGGCTCCCGTCATCAAGCGCGGCGCGAAGAAGCTCCCGCAGGCGCCGTAGTCAATCGCGCGGCCGGTCGCGTTTGCGCCGTGACTACTCGCGCGCGCTGTCGCGGTCGCGCCGTAACTACTCGCGCGGGCGGTCGCGGTCGCGCGAGGGCTGGACGCGCTTGGGCTCCCCCTCCATCTTCGGGTAGTCGGGCGGGTAGGGCATGTCCCCCTCCTCGTCGCGCTCGTACATGTCGAGCAGCGGCCGCAACGAGTGGACGGCGTCGTCGATCGCGGCGTGTCGATCGCCGACCGCGGCGAACCGCGCCGGCATCGTCGCGACCGTGAAGTCCTCAGGCGCGACCTCTCCGAGCTCGTCCCACGTCACCGGGGCGGAGACCGGCGCGCCGGGCTTCGGCCGCACGCTGTAGGCCGAGGCGATCGTCCGGTCGCGCGCGTTCTGGTTGTAGTCGACGAAGATGCGCTCGCCGCGCTCCTCCTTCCACCACTTGGTGGTCACCTGGCCGGGCAGCCGCCGCTCGAGCTCGCGCCCGAACGCGATCGCGGCGTGGCGGACGTCCGTGAACGTCCAGCGCGGCGCGATCCGGACGTAGATGTGGACGCCCCGGCCGCCCGAGGTCTTCGGGAAGCCGACGTAGCCGAGCTTCTCCAGCAGCGTGCGCGCCACAGCGGCGACGCGCACGGCGTCGGCGAAGTCCGTGCCAGGCTGCGGGTCGAGGTCGATGCGCAGCTCGTCCGGATGGTCGACGTCGTCGGCGCGAACGGGCCAGGGATGAAACGTGATCGTCCCCATCTGCGCCGCCCAACCGACGACGGCCACCTCCGTGGGACAGATCTCGTCCGCGTGGCGCCCCGACGGGAACTGGATCCGCGCGGTCTGGAGATAGTCCGGAGCGCCGCGCGGGACGCGCTTCTGGAAGAAGGCGTCGCCGCCGCCCTTCTCGCGCGTCGACAGGACGATGCCCGGATGCACGCCCTTCGGCCAGCGCTCGAGCGTCGTCGGGCGCCGCTCGAGCGCGCGCATGATGCCGTCGCCCACCGCGAGGTAGTACTCGACGATGTCGAGCTTCGTGACCGGACCGGAGCGCTCGGTCTCCGGGAAGATCACGCGGTCGGGGTTGGAGACGCGCAGATCGCGACCACCGGCGTCGACGATCGTGGCCTCGGCCGCGGGCATGCCCGGAAGTTCTACCTCGCGACGTCGAGGGCGGCCTTGAGGCCGTCCAGGTCGGCCGCCCCGAAGACGACGCGATTTCGCGTGGCGACGTAGACGAGATCGAGGTCGACGCCGGCTCGGGCGATCTTGCGCGTCAGGTCCGCCAGCACGCCGGGGCGGTCCTCGACGTCGACCACGACGACCTCGCGCTCGCGCGTCACCGCGAGATGCGAGATCGCCAGCAGGCGCCTCACGGCGCCGGCGTGCGGGACGAGGATGTGAAGCTCGGCCCGCTCGCCCGGCCCGATGCACGTCGCCGCGGCGATGTTCACGCCGGCGTCGCTGATCGCGGCCGCGACCTCCGCCAGGGCCCCGGGCGTGTTGTCAACGTCGATGACCAGGTCGACGGCCATGAGTTCGCCGTTGTACCTACCCGGCCGCTTCGTTGAGGCGTCGCGACAGCCGGTGGAGCTGTTGGCGCTCGCGCTCGGACAGCCGGCCGAAGAAGTGCTCGGCATCGGCGTCGATCGCCTTCTGGACCTTCGCCTGGCCCCTCCTGCCGGCGGCGGTGAGCGTGATCACGTAGGCGCGACGATTCTCCGGGTTGCGATCGCGCCCGACGTCGCCGGCCCGCTCCAGGTCTTCGATCGGGGCGACCATCGTCGTGCGACCGTAGCGCTAACCCGCGACGAGCTCGGCGGCCCCCACCGTCTCGTCGTAGAGATCGAGGACCTCGCCGATGTTCGCCTCCACCGTCAAGCCGTGCCGGGCGGCGGCCACGCGGCCGCGCAGGGCGGGGAGGTCCAGCGCGCGCAGGCGTGCGCCGAGGCCCTCGACGCCGTCGAGCCGTAGGCCCAGGCCGTTCGTCACGACGAAGCTCGCGAGCGCGCGATGGTCGAGGGTCAGGACCGGAAGCCCCGCGGCCACGTACTCGAACGCTTTGTTGGGCAGGGCCGTGTCGAGGTGCGCCGCGTTCAGCCCGGCGTTGAAGCCGGCCCAGCCGAAGTCGTAGCCGGCGAGCTCGCGCATCAGCGCCGATGGCGACCGCGTCTCGTGGAGGCGCAGGCCGGCCGTCGAGGCGGCCAGCCGGCGGTAGGCGGGCTCGTCCCGCGTCGGGTAGACGTCCAGCGTCACGCCCGCGGCCACGATCGCCGCGAAGATCTCTCGCAGGTCGTAGTGACCGTGGCTGCAGGACAGCGTGCCCTGGTAGACGAGCCGCGGCGGATCTCCGGCGGGGCGGTCGGCAGGCGGCAGCGCGGGCAGGTCACGCGCGAGGGCGTAGTTCGGGAAGGTCCGCGTCCGCGCCGGCAGCTCGTAGCGGTCGGCGATCTCGTCGAGGAGCTCGTCGGAGACCGTGATCAGCGCAGCGCTGCCCTCCGTCGCCGCCCGCTCGAGGGCCGCGGGCTCGCCGGCATCCGGGAAGCCGTCCTCGTACGGCGTGCGGCGCAGGCCGTTCATGTCGTGGACGTCGTGGATCACGGGCACGCGGCCCTCCGTGATCTCGAGCGCGAGCACGGTGAGCAGGTCCGGCAGGTTGTGGGAGTGGACGAGATCGGGCTGCCAGTCGGCGATCACCCGCTGCAGGTCGGCGCCGAGGTCGGGCCCGATGCGCCACCAGCGGTCGAAGAGCTCGTCGCCGCTTCCGTAGAACTCGCTCAGCGTCCGGCCTCGGTAGGCGAACCCGAGCTCCAGCCGCGCGCCGGCGGAACGAAAGCCGACGGCGTACTTCATCGCGCGCATGCACGGCTGCTGGTGCAGGAACAAGACCCGCATCAACGCCGGCTCCGGATCGCCTTGGCCGGATTGCCGACCGCGACGGCGAAGTCGTCGAGGTCGCGCGTCACCACGCTCCCCGCGCCCACGACACACCCTTCGCCGATCCGCACGCCGGGCAGCACGATCGAGCCCATGCCGATCCAGGCGTTGCGCCCGATCTCCATCGGCCCGACGTCCTCCCAGCCCTGCTCCGTGACCGACCGGGAGAGGTCATCGAAGTTGTGGTTGGCCGTGTGCAGCATGCAGTACGGCCCGATGTTGGCCCCGTCACGGAACACGAGACCGCCGAAGCCGTTGACGAAGCAGCCGAAGTTGAACGTCACCCGGTCGCCCAGCTCGATCCGGTCACCGTTCAGCCAGACGATCTGGTCGAGGTAGAAGCAGCCCTCGCCGACGCGCTTCGCGTCGTGCGCGCGAAACGGGATCACGCGCTTGGACTGATGGTTGATCATCATGGGGGCCTCCGGCCGTGGTGGGCCGCAGGAACCTATTCGCTCCCGCGCTCGCGCGGATCTCGACGCGCCCCGGCGCGGGAGCCATGACGTCGGTTGCGCTCAGGCCTGGCCGTACTGCTCGCTTAAGTACGCGAGCAGCCCGCGCGCCTCGAGGCGGTCGACCGGCGCGCGGAAGGTGACCTGCACGACGCCCGGGTGGCGCCCGATCTCGATCGCGCCGGAGATCGTCGCCCGGTTGGCGACCTCGGGCACGCTCATGTCGAGCAGCTCGGCCGCCCGCGCGAGCCCGTTGTCGGTCGCCGAGTTGAGGTCCGGGCCGGTGCCGATGACCGAGATCGGCAGCGAGGACTCGAGCGCGCCGAGGCCGTTGCGGCGCGCGAGCGCGAGCGCCTGCGCGCGCTCGTCGTCGGTGAGCGGCTTGGCCAGGAACGGCAGGTCCTCGACGACCGGGAAGAGCACGGGACCGTCGATGCCCAGGCCCTTGACGACCTCGACCTCGAGCGTGACCGTCCCGGCGACGTCCGCGGTGTGGCCCGCGATCTCGCCGTCGCCCTGGAGCGCGTGCATGTCGCCGAGGTAGACGCCCGCGCCCGGGACCTTGACCGGGCAGACGATCACGGCGCCCGCGCGGACCGCGTCGACGTCGAGGTGGCCGTCGGTCTTGTGGCGCTGGAGCTCCTGGGCGTCCATCGCGTAGCGGTGCGGCGCGCCGATCAGAAAGGCGCCGAAGTCGCCCGCGTTGTGCGAGTCGGGGATGGTCGCCGACGGCGAGGTCCCGAGCTGCCCGAGAAACGGGCGCAGGCGCGTCGCCAGCGCGACGATGTCGGCGGGCGCGAACGTGAGGATCGGGTTCTGGACGGAGTTGTCGGGGAGCGCGGCGGCGCGGGCGGCGTCGTCGGCCAGCTCCTGGGCGCGTTCCGCCGCAAGCGTCACGCCCACGCGCCGGCGCTCGTCGAAGGCGATCGTGTAGCCGTTGGTGAACGTGAACGGCG
>DATNGY010000014.1:0-3492 GCA_035605735.1 Solirubrobacteraceae bacterium | reverse complement strand
GCGAGCTGCTGCTGCGCGCGCAGCTCGACGGCGCCGGCACGGCGACCGCGCGGCTCGCGCGGATCGCGATCGCCGACGCGGACGCCGGCCCGCCCCCACGCGCGCCGCAGCGGGGCGCCGATCGTGAGCCGCTCGTCGCCGTGTGCATGGCGACCTACGACCCGCCGGCGGACCTGCTGCGCCGCCAGCTCGACACGATCCGCGCCCAGACCCACCCCAACTGGCTCTGCCTCATCAGCGACGACTGCTCGGACCCGGCGCGCTTCGCCGAGCTGGAGGCCGCCGTCGGCGACGACAGCCGCTTCGTCGTCTCGCGCTCGCCGCGACGGCAGGGCTTCTATCGCAACTTCGAGCGCGCGCTGGGCATGGCGCCCGCCGACGCGGAGTTCGTCGCCATGGCCGACCAGGACGACGCGTGGTACCCCGAGAAGCTCGCGACGCTCGTGGCGCGTCTCGACGGGGCGCAGCTCGTCTACAGCGATGCCCGGATCGTCGACCGCCGCGGCGAGGTCGTCGCCGAGACGTACTGGGGTCACCGGCGCAACAACCACACCGACCTGCTGTCGCTGCTCGTCGCCAACGCCGTGACGGGCGCCGCGTCGCTCTTCCGTCGCGAGCTGCTCGACGACGCCCTTCCGTTCCCGCCGCCGCAATTCGCGCACTTCCACGACCACTGGATCGGCCTCGTCGCCCTGGCGCTCGGCGAGGTCGCCTACGTGCCACGGCCCCTCTACGACTACGTCCAGCACCGCGATGCGTCGCTCGGGCACGCGGCCGCCAACCAGACCACGGCGATGCGCGACCGCGTCCGCAGGCTCGGTGCCGACCCGCGCGAGCGCGTCCGCGCCTGGCGCGCGCACTACTTCGTCGACGCCGCCCGCCTGATGCAGTACGCGACGATCCTGCGGATGCGCTGCGGCGAGCGGATGACGCCGGCCAAGCGGCGCGTGCTCGATCGCTTCCTGGCCAGCGATCGCTCGCTCGTGCCCGTCGCGAAGCTCTGGCTGCGCGGCGCGCGCGAGCTCGCCGGGCGCTCGGAGACGCTCGGCGCGGAGTGGCACCTCGCCTACGCCTTCACATGGCGGCGCGCGCTCGCGCTGAGCGCGCGGGAACGTCCGAGCCGCGCCCTTCGACTCGACGCGGTGCCGCCCCCGAACCTCGCCCCGAAGCCCGGCCGGCGCGGCCCGGACGGCGCCGCGCGCGCAGTCGCCGAGAAGATCGCGCCGCTCGAGCTCGCCGTGCGCGAGGACGTGCCCCCGCGGGTCAACGTGCTCGTGCCGACGATCGACCTCGAGCACTTCTTCGGCGGCTACATCGCGAAGTTCAACCTCGCGCGCCGGCTCGCCGAGCGCGGCGCCCGCGTGCGCGTCGTCACCGTGGACCCGGTGCCGCCGCTGCCGCGGAGCTGGCGCGACCGGATCGAGGCCTACGACGGACTGGCCGGGCTCTTCGACCGCGTGGAGGTCGCGTTCGGCCGCGAGGCCCAAGCGCTCGAGGTCAGCCGGTCGGATCGCTTCGTCGCGAGCGCGTGGTGGACGGCGCACGTCGCCGCCGCGGCCACGCGCGCGCTCGGCGGCGAGCGCTTCCTGTACCTGATCCAGGAGTACGAGCCGTTCACGTTCGCGATGGGCACCTACGCGGCGCTCGCCGCCGAGTCCTATCGCTTCGCGCACCGCGCGCTCTTCTCCACCGAGCTGCTCCGCGAGTTCTTCCGCCGTCACGCCGTCGGCGTCTACGCGGACGGCGCGCAGGCCGGGGACGCCGCCTCCGCCGCCTTCGAGAACGCGATCACGCCCGTCGACCCGCCGAGCGCCGCCGCGCTCGCCGGGCGCTCGAGCCGGCGGCTGCTCTTCTACGCGCGGCCCGAGCCCCACGCCGAGCGAAACCTCTTCCAGCTCGGCGTGCTCGCGTTGAGCCGGGCGCTGGAGCGCGGCGCCCTGGCGGGGTGGGAGCTCCACGGCATCGGGACGCTCGACGCCGCCCGCCGTGTCGACCTCGGCGGCGGCGCCGGGCTGCGCCTGCTCCCCCGCGCCGCCCAGGCGTCCTACGCGGACCTCCTGCGCGACCACGACGTCGGGCTCGCGCTGATGTACACGCCCCACCCGAGCCTCGTCCCGATCGAGATGGCCTCGGCGGGGATGCTGACCGTCACGAACAGCTTCGAGAACAAGACGCCCGAGGCGCTGGCGGCGATCTCGCCGAACTTCGTGACCGTCGAGGCGAGCGTCGATGCAATCGCGGATGGCCTGCAAGCGGCCGTCGCCGGCGCGTCGGACGCCGAGCGCCGCGCGCGCGGGGCGCGCGTGCGCTGGAGCCGCGACTGGGACACGTCGTTCGACGACGCGCTGCTCGACCGGCTGACGGCGTTCCTCGAGAGCGCATGACCGCTATAGCCGCCCAACCCGGCGACTCGCGGGCCGCGCCGTCGCCGGGCGTCGCGCCGCCGCCCGGCAACCCCCGCTTCGCGCTCTTCGACTCGCTGCGCGGCTTCGCGGGGCTCTGCATCATTGCCTTCCACGTGTCGAGCGTCACCGGCGCGCTCAACCGCGGGCTGATCGGCGACGGCCTCGCCGTCCTCGGGCCGCAAGCCCTGATCCAGTTCTTCGTGATCTCGGGCTTCTTGCTCTATCGCCCGTTCGTCGCCGCGCACGCCGCCGGACGCGGCGTGCCCAGCGTCCGCCGGTACGGCCGGCGGCGGGTGCTGCGGATCGTGCCGGCGTACTGGGTGGCGCTCACGCTGCTCGCGATCTTCCCGGGCATCGTCGGCGTCTTCAGCGGCGACTGGTGGCGCTACTACTTCTTCCTGCAGGTGTACTCGAGCGACACCGTGGGCGGCGGCATCCCGGTCGCCTGGAGCCTCTGCGTCGAGGTCAGCTTCTACACGCTGCTGCCCCTGTGGGCGATCGCCGTCCGCCACGCGCCGCGCGGCACGGGACCGCGCGCGTGGATGTGGACCGAGCTCGCCGGGCTCGCGCTCGTCGGGCTGGGTGGCATCGCCGTGCAGGTCGCCGCGGCGCGCAACGTCGTCTCGGACCTCGCGGCGACCACGCTGCTCGGGCAGTGCGTCTGGCTCGGGCTCGGCATGACGCTCGCGGTCGCGAGCGTCGCCGCGGCCCGCGGGCAGGCTCCTCGCCGGGCCGTGCGCGCGATCGCCGCGCACCCCGGGCTGTGCTGGATCGGCGCGGGCGCCGCGTTCGTCGCCCTCACGCTCCTGCTGCGACCCGGCGGGCTGCTCGGCATCGTCCAGACGCTGGTCCAGCAACAGCCGGTGGACAAGACGCTCGCGGCGATCGCGCTGGGCCTCGCGCTCAACGCGCTGCTCGTGCTCCCCGCGGTCTTCGGCGAGGACGCCGGCGGCGTGCCCCGGCGGATCCTCGCCGCCGCCCCGCTGGCGTGGCTGGGCCTCGTCTCCTACGGCGTCTACCTCTACCACCTCGCTGTCACCGAGGTGCTCGGCCTCGCGGAGGACCCGGCGCACTTCTCGGCCTCCGG
>DATNGY010000013.1:0-2713 GCA_035605735.1 Solirubrobacteraceae bacterium | reverse complement strand
GAGTCCTTCGTCCTCCGCGAACGGGAGCCCCCAGCCGAGGTGCTCCTCCGCGACCGCGTGCTCGCGCCGGCGGACCGCGATACCCACGAGGGTCACGAGAGCGCGACCCGCTTGCTCGTCGAGGCCCGCCTGACGGGCGCGCTCGAAGCACTCCTGCAATTCGTCGCGCCCAGCCGCGATGCCGGTCGCGTAGCGCATCGCGCCGAGGTTCATGAGAGCGTCGTTGCGGGTCGCGACGTCGTCGAGCCTGTCGGCGAGCGCCAGGGCGCGCTCGGTCCATGGCATCGCGCCGTCGAAGTCCGCGGCACCCATGTAGACCTGCGAGAAGTTGGCGTAGGCGCGGGCGAGCTCGGGCCCGGCGGGCAGCCGCTCGAGCAGCGCGACGGCCTCGCGCGCGGCGATCTCGGAATCAGCTTCGCGCCCCGGGCACCACAGGATCCGCGACAGCGAGCAGAGCGCCAGGCCCTCCATGCGGGCGTCCCCGCGCCGGCGGTGCAAGTCGATCGCGCGCCGGAGCGCGTCGATCGCCTCGTCGATCTGGTCGGTGACGTAGCACTCGTCGGAGTGGCGCTCGAGCAGCTCCGCGTGCGCCGCCGCCGGCAGCGCGTCTGCGAACGGCAGGGCGCGGGCGTAATGCGCAGCCGCCTCCCTGTGCGCGCCGAGCGTGGCCGCGCGGTCGGCCGCCGCCGGCGCGAAGCGCAGCACCGCCTCCGGGTCGCCGGCACCTTCCGCGTGGTGCGCCAGCCGGTCGAGATCCGGCTCGCGCGATGGCGGCTCGACGAGCGCCTTCAGCGCCGCTCGATGCAGGGCGACCCTTCGGGCCGGGGTCAGCGACTCCGCGATGGCGAGGCGCGCGAGCTCGTGGCGGAACGCGACGCCGGCCGGCCCCGGCGCGAGCAGCCCGGACGGCAGGCACTCCTCGAGCGCGCCCACGAGCTCGCCGGCGACGCGCTCCAGCAGCCAGAAATCTGCCCGCGGGGGCAAGGCGGCAACGGCCTCGAGCAAGCTCCGGGCGGGGGCCGACAGACGGGCGGCGCGCGCGAGCACCGCGTCGCGCACGGTGTGAGGGATCGCGTCGGCTTGTGCCCCCAACACCTCGGTCACGAAGAACGGATTGCCGGCGGTCTTGCCGAACAGCTCGTCGGGATCGAGCCCGTGCGCGTTGGCCAGCTCGGCGACGGCGGCCCGCGAGAGCGGGGCGACGGCCAGCCGCTCGACATCCCTCGCGGTGGCGAGCTCGCCGAGCACGATGCGCAGCGGATGCGCGGCGGCGAGGGCGTCGTCGCGATAGCTCGCCACGATCACGGCGGGGACCGTCTCGAGCCTCCGTCCGAGTAGCCGGAGGATGTCGAGCGTGGCGCCGTCGGCCTGGTGGACGTCGTCGAGGACGATCACCGTCGGCGCCCGCCTGCGGAGCTCGCGCGCGAGCGCAGCTGCAACCTCGTGGGCCTTCGCGCCGCCGGCCACCAGCTCCTCGAGCTCGCCGCCCGTGGTCTCGGCGATCTCGAAGAGGGGGCCGAGCGGCCTGGGCGTGAAGAGCGCGTCGCAGTTGCCCCAGAGAACGCGCGCCGAACCGTCCTGGTCGCCGCAGAAGCGGCGCAGCAGCGCCGTCTTGCCGACCCCCGCCTCACCGCTGACGAGCACGAGCCGCCCGCGGCCCCGGCTCGCCACTTCGGCGCGGCACGAATCCAGCCGGGTCAGGTGCTCGGCCCGCTCGAGCAGCTGGCTCGAATCGCGCGAGGCACGCGCTGTCGGTTCATGAGCGGCTGTCGGCACGAGCTCTCTCGCCCAGTGGGCCTCGCCCATGGTGCCCCGGCCGGGTGACGGCTGCAAGTCGCGCGGGTTCAGGCCGGGGGCGCCGGCCGCGCCCGCGGTGGCGCGTACGCCGACTCGGGAGCGTCGGTGCGCTCGTCGGCGATCGCCCACCAGGCGCCGGCGGCGATCGTGAGCGCCGCGGCGAGTCCGAGCCACGTGGCCGGGCGCAGGTCGCCGTCGGGCGTGAAGACGCCCACGCGCAGCGCGAGCACGAGCACGACGAGCGGGCCGCCCGCCGCGAGCACCACGCCCGCCGCCACCGACTGCGCGAGCCGGTGCGCCGCCAGCGTCGACGCGAGGAGCCAGAGCGCGAGCAGCACGTCGACGACGAGCAGCGCGACGACGAGCCAACCGAGCGCCGACCAGCCGCTGCGCTCCCCGAACCACGGCAGCGACAGGGCAATCACGAGCGCGAGCGTTCCCGCGCCGGTAAGGAGCTCCCCGCGCCGCAGGCGACGCACGCTCATCGCGCCGCCATCCGCGCCGCGAGCAGCGTGTTGCGCAGCAGGCAGGCGATCGTCATCGGCCCGACGCCACCGGGGACCGGCGTGATCGCCGCGGCGACCGTGCGCGCCGCGTCGAAGTCGACGTCGCCGACCAGGCCGTCCTCGGTGCGGTTCACGCCGCCGTCGATCACGGTCGCGCCGGGCTTGACCCAGTCGCCGCGCACGAGTCGCGGCGAGCCGACGGCGACGACGAGGACGTCGGCGCGCCGGCAGACCGCGGGCAGGTCGCGCGTGCGCGAATGGCACGTCGTGACCGTCGCGTCGGCGGCGAGCAGGAGCTGGCCCATCGGCTTGCCGAAGAGGTTCGAGCGCCCCACGACGACCGCCTCGGCGCCCTGGAGCTCGGCGTCCGCCTCCTCGAGCAGCAGCATCACGCCGACGGGCGTGCTCGG
>DATNGY010000012.1:0-3684 GCA_035605735.1 Solirubrobacteraceae bacterium | reverse complement strand
CCATGCGGGCGAGCGCGGCGTGAAGATCGTCCTCGAGGCCGTGAACCGCTTCGAGGCCTACCTCGCCACGACCATGGGCCAGCTCGCCGACCTCCTCGACGCCGTCGACCATCCGGCGGTCACCGGCATGTACGACACGTTCCATGCGAACCTCGAGGAGCGCGACCCGGTCGCCGCCTTCACCGACAACGTCCGCCACGTCAGCCACATCCACATCTCCGAGAACGACCGCGGCGTCCCGGGCCGCGGCCACGTGCCGTGGCAGGAGACCTTCGCGGCCATCGCCGCCTCCGGCTACGACAACTGGCTGACGATCGAGGCCTTCGGGCGCGGGCTGCCCGACCTCGCGGCCGCGACGTGCATCTGGCGCGACCTCTTCGAGTCGCCCGAGGTCGTCTACCGCGAGGGCTTCGCGCACATCCGGGACGGGCTCGTGGCGGCCGCCGCGCCGGCCTGAGCGCGCGGCCCTGTCGACGCGCACCCAGACCTTCGTCGCGCTCGCGCTCGCGGCGCTCGCGCTGCGTCCCGAGCTCGTCGGGGTCGGCCCGCTGCAGGGCGACCTGCGCGACGACCTCGGCGTCTCGCGCGCGGCCGTCGGCGTCCTCACGTCCCTCCCGCTCATCGGCATGGGCGTCTTCGCGCTGACGGCCGCGCCCGTCGCCGCGCGGCTCGGCACGCGGCGCGCGTTCGGGCTCGCGCTCTGGGTCGTCCTCCTCGCCTCCGTCGCGCGCTCCGTCGCGCCCGGCTACGCCGCGGTCGTCGCAGCGACGCTGGTGTTCGCGGTCGGCCAGGGGCTCGCCAACGCGCTGCCGCCGACGGTCGTCAAGGAGCGCCTGCCGGCCGACACGACGCGCGGCACCGCGACCTACGCCACGGGGCTGCAGGTGGGCGCGGCGATCGCGGCCACGCTCGCCGTCCCGCTGGCGACGGTCTTCGGCGGCTGGCGCGGCTCGCTGCTCGTGCTCGCCCTGCTGCCGGCGATCGCGGCGGTCTCGTGGCCGCTGCTCGTGCACCACGTCGCCGGCGCGCGCGACGCGCTGCGGTCCCCGCGCGGCGCGCCGGCGGGCACCGCTCCGCGGCTGCGGCTGCGGCTCGCGGCGCTCTTCGCCTGCATGAGCATCGCCTACTACGGGACGATCGCCTGGATCGCGGCGGACCTCGACGACGCGGGCTGGAGCTCGAGCTACGCCGGCGTCGCGCTCGGCGTGCTCAGCGCGGTCTCGATCGGCTCGACGATCCTCTACGGCGCGGTCGGCGACAGCGTCGGCTCACGCAACGGCTGGCTGGCCGCGGCCTTCGCCGGGATGCTGGTCGGGATCGTGGGCGTGCTCGCGCTTCCGGCGGCCGGCCTGCTCTGGGCGGCGTGCTTCGGGGCGGGCAACGGCGCCGGCTTCGGCTCGGTCATGACCTTGCCGCTCGACCTCGTCGGCGACCCCGCCGGCGTCGTCGGCCTGACCGGGCCGATGCTGCTCGGCGGCTACGTGCTCGCGGCCGCGTCGCCGCCGCTCGTGGGGCTGCTGCGCGACGTGAGCGGGAGCTTCGTCCCGGGCTTCCTGCTGCTCGCCGCGCTGTGCCTGCTCGGGATCGTGCAGAGCTTCTCCTCCGCCCTGCGTCCGCGGGCGGTCGCCGCCCTCAGCCGAACGTGAGCGTGGCCTTCACGCCGCGAAAGGCGAAGGCCTCGGCGAAGCGGTCGACGGGCACGCGCAAGCCGACGAGCGCCTCGACGACCTCGGGCCAGCGCCGCCGGGCGCGGTCGAGGTGCGCGACGGCGGCGTCCCAGTCGACGCGGTGGGCGTTGACGCTGCCGGCGAGCGCGCGGTTGCCGACGACGGTGTCGACGCCGAGAACGCGACCGTCGATGCTCACGTCGCGCGCCTCGCCGTCGAGGCCGAGCAGGCAGGCCACGCCGTTGCGGCGCAGCAGCGCGAGCGTGTCGAGCATGACCTGCGCGTCGCCCGTCGCCTCGACCACGACGTCGAAGCCTCCGGACTCGTGCGCCAGCGCGGGCAGCGGCGTCGCGTCCGTCGAGACGTAGCGCGCGCCCGTCGCCTCCAGGAGAGCCGCCTTCTCGCCGCCGGCCGAGCGCGCCGCCGCCCAGACCTCGAACCCGTCGAGGCGCAGGAACAGCGCGGTGAGCACGCCGATCGCGCCGGTCCCGAGCACGAGCGCGCGCTCCTCGGACCACGGCTGGCGCCCGCCGATCGCCCGCGCATGGCGGATCGCGCGGGCACAGACCGAGCCGGGCTCGGCGAGGACGCCGAGGCGCCCGAGCGCGGGCGGCACGCGCACGAGGTGCTCGGGGCGCTCGGCGACGAGCTCGCTCGCGAAGCCGTGCAGGCGCGTGATCCCCCGCTCGCGGTAGGCGCCGGTCAGGCACGCGTCGGGCGCGCCGGCCGCGCACGCGGCGCAGCGCTCGCACGAGCGCCGGACGGTCGCCGCCACGAGCTCGCCGCGCGCGAACCCGTGGCCGTCGGCCGCGACCTCGGCCACGAGCTCGTGCCCGAGCACGAGCCGCTCCTCGCCCTCCGGCGCGGCGCCGAAGTGCCCGTCGGCGATCTCGCGGTCGGTGCCGCAGACACCGACCTCGAGCGGCCGCAGGAGCACCTCGTCGCGGCCGGCCCGCGGCTCGGGCCCCTCGCCGGCGCCGGCGCTGCCGGCCTCGCCCGGCGTCGTCTGTAGCGCAAGCATCAGGCCGCCGTGAGCCCGCCGTCGATCACGAACGCCGTGCCCGTCACGAAGGCCGCCTGGTCAGAGGCGAGGTAGAGGACCGCCTCGGCGATCTCCTCGGGCGTCCCCAGGCGGCCCATCGGCTGGCGCGCCCGCAGGGCGTCCAGCGACTCGCCGACCTCGTCGACGAGGCGGCGGACCCACGGCGAGTCGACGGTGCCGGGGCAGACGGCGTTGACGCGCACGCGATCGCCCACGTGATCGATGGCCAGGGCGCGCGTGAGCGCGATGACCGCGCCCTTCGAGGCCGAGTAGGCCGCGCGGTCGCGCAGCCCGATCATCCCGGCGACCGACGCCATGTTCACGATAGCGCCGCCGCCGTGGGCGACCATGCCCGGGATCGCGTGCTTGCAGCACAGGAACGTGCCGGTCGCGTTCACGGCGAAGACGTCCTCCCAGACCGCGAGCGGCGTGTCGGGCGCGTTCGTGGTCGAGCCGATACCCGCGACGTTGGCGAGGACGTCGAGCTCGCGCGTCGCGTCGGCGACGGCGGCCTCGTCGCGGACGTCGAGCTCGAGCCCGCGCGCGGATCCCCCGAGCTCGCCCGCGAGCGCCCGGACGCGCTCGCCGGCGCGGTCGGCGAGGAGCACGTCGGCGCCCTCGGCGTGCAGCCGGCGGGCGACGGCCTCGCCGATGCCCGAGCCGGCGCCGGTGACGAGCGCGCGCCGGCCCGTGAAGCGCGCGCCGGTCACGGCGCCCTCAGGACCGCGCCCTCGGAGGCCGAGGCGACGCAGGCGCGGTAGCGCGCGAAGACGCCGGTGTCGTAGTCGGAGGACGGCGGCGACCACGCCCGAAGGCGCGCCGCGAGCTCGTCCTCGGCGATGTCGAGATCGAGCGAGCGCGCGTCGAGGTCGATCGTGATCCCGTCGCCGTCGCGGACCACGGCGAGCGGGCCGCCGCGCGCGGCCTCGGGCGCGACGTGGCCGACCATGAGCCCGCGCGTGGCGCCCGAGAAGC
>DATNGY010000011.1:0-2034 GCA_035605735.1 Solirubrobacteraceae bacterium | reverse complement strand
CGCCGGCTCGCCAGCGTCGAGGGGGTCGCCCTCACGTTCGACGACGGCCCGCACCGGCTCGGGACCCCCGCGGTCCTGCGCGAGCTCGAGCGCGCGGACGCAATCGCGACGTTCTTCCTCGTCGGCGCGCAGGTCCGGCGCAACCCGGGACTGGCCGGCGAGATCGCAGCCGCCGGCCACGCGATCGGCCTCCACGGCGATCGCCATCGCAACCAGCTGCGGCTCGGCCCGCGCGCGCTGGCGGACGACCTGGCGCGAGCCGCCGCGACGGTCGCCGAGGCCACCGGCCGCCCCGCTCGCGTCTACCGCCCGCCGTACGGGGTGTTCAGCGCCGCCGGGCTGGCGCTCGTGCGCCGCCGGTCGCTGCGGCCGCTGCTGTGGTCGCGGTGGGGACGCGACTGGCGCCGGAGGGCGCGCCCCGATCGGATCGCCGAGCTCGCCGCCCGGGACCTGACCGCGGGCGACGTCGTGCTGCTCCACGACGCCGACACCTACAGCGCGCCGGGATCGTGGCGGCGCACGGCGGCCGCGCTTCCGGCGCTGCTCGACGCGATCGGTCGCGCCGGCCTCGCGACCGTCGCGGTCCCGCAGCCCGGTCAGCCGCCCGGATCGGCCGGCAGGGGCTCGTGATCGGTGCGGCGCAGGCGCACCGCGGCGTCCGCGCAGGCGATCGCCAGCGCGGCGCCGGCCATGCTCAAGAGCACGATCGGTGGATCGGGCGACCCGAGGCCGAGCTGCTCGCGCAGCTCGTCCATGACGACGATTACGACGAGCGCCGCGCTCGTCAGCCACGCCGCGAAGGTCAGCCGCGGTCGCCGCGCGCCGTCGAGCCTCAGGGCGAGGTAGGCCGCGAGGCCGGCGAGGCTGAGCACGCCCACCGTGTGCTCGTCGTGCCGGCCGAGGCCGACCGCGTGGATGGCCGACAGGTACGCCAGGAGCACGCCGGCGACGACGCCCATCGCGAGGCAGTTGAGCGCGGCGGACACCAGCGCCGGCCCGGGGCGCAACGACGGCCTGCGGCGGGTCGCGGGGACGGCGCGAACGGCCTCCGCCTCGCGCGCGGCCTCGGCGTCGACCCACGCGACGTAGCGGCGCACGCCTTCCGGGAACGTGGTCGTGGGCCGCCAGTCAAGCTCGGCGGCGGCGCGCGCCCCCGACACCTCCGCCCCTGCGAAGTCGGCGGCACGGGCCGGCGTCTGCACCACGCCGACGTCGGCGACGAGCTCGCACACCGTGTCGGCGATCCCGCGCACCGACACGCTCTCGTCGCCGACGAGGTTGTAGATGCGCCCCGTCGCCTGCGGCCCGAGCGCGGCGACGACGCCCTCGGCGAGATCCTCGACGTAGACGAAGCGGCGCGACTGCGAGCCCTCACCCGCGATCGTCAGCGGCTCACCGGCCTGGGCCCGGCGCACGAAGACCGGCAGCACGCCCGTCGGCCGCGAGCGCGGCCCGTAGGGGATCCCGAGGCGCAGGATCGTGCAGTCGAGCCCGTAGAGCCGCGCGTAGGCGCGGCAGTACATCTCGCCCGCGAGCTTCGTCGCGGTGTAGAGGTGGTCGGGCGGCGCGACGGCGGTCTCCTCGTCGACGGGCGCGTCGCCGTTGCCGTAGACCCAGATCGTGCTCGCGAAGACGACGCGCGTGACGCCGCGACGGCGCGCGGCCTCGAGGACGTTGAGGGTGCCGCGCGCGTTGACGCGCTCGGCGTCGGCGGGTCGGCGGGCCACGTCGTCGACGTCGGCGGCCGCCGCGAGGTGGACGACGGCGTCGCAGCGCGCGAGCGCCGCCTCGAGCGCCTCGGGGTCGAGCAGGTCGCCGGTCACCGCCTCGACCTCGTCCGCCGCGTGGTAGGGCGACGGGCGCACGTCGAAGATCCGCGGGACGACGCCGTGCGCGCGCAGGCGATCGACCACGTGCGAGCCGATGAAGCCGGCGCCGCCGGTGACGAGCACCCTCACACGTCGGCCCCGCCGTCCTGCGGGCGGTAGTAGAGCGGCACGCACCAGTGGTTCTCGCTGACCCAGTCGCTGTTGG
>DATNGY010000010.1:0-3607 GCA_035605735.1 Solirubrobacteraceae bacterium | reverse complement strand
AGACGACGGCCGGCGGTCGCGCCCGCCTGAAGGAGATCGCGACCAGGGTCGGTGGCCGGGGGTAAGGTGCGACCATGGCCCAGCAGCACCTCGACCGGCTGACGGCGCTCGACGCATCGTTCCTGGCCCAGGAGGGCCCCTCCTCGCACATGCACGTCGGCGCGGTCGCGCGCTTCGAGGGGCCGCCGCCCTCCTACGAGGAGGTGCTGGACTCGATCCGGGTGCGTCTGCACCTCGTTCCGCGCTACCGCCAGCGTCTCTCGGTCCCGCCCGCGGCGACGGGGCGGCCGCTGTGGGTCGACGACCCGACCTTCAGCCTCGAGTACCACGTACGCCAGACCGCGCTGCCGCGGCCGGGTTCCGAGCAGCAGCTGATGCGGCTGGCCGCACGGATCTTCTCTCAGCAGCTCGACCGCTCAAAGCCGCTGTGGGAGCTCTGGCTCGTCGAGGGGCTCGACGACGGGGGCTTCGCGCTCATCTCCAAGAGCCATCACGCGATGATCGACGGGATCGCGGGGATCGACCTCGCGCAGGTGATCTTCGACCTCACGCCGGTGCCGCCCGAGATCCCGCACCCGGACGAGCCCTGGCAGGCGGAGCCCGAGCCCAGCGGCGCCGAGCTCGTCGCCGCGAGCGCGGTCGGGACGGTGCGCACCGGCGTTGCGACCTTCGCGCGCGCGCTCGCGGCGGCGACGCGCCCGGCCGCGGCGATCGCGGGTGCGCGCGACGCCGTCGAGGGCATCGGCGAGATCGTCTGGGCCGGCCTGAACCCCGCGCCGGAGACGCCGCTGAACGTCGAGATCGGCCCGCATCGGCGCTTCGTGGGCGTGCGCAACGAGCTCGCCGACTTCAAGCTCGTCAAGGACGTCTTCGGCGGCACGGTCAACGACGTCGTCCTCACGGTCGTCAGCGGCGCCCTGCGCGAATGGCTGCGCGGGCGCGGCGTCCGCACGCAGGGCCTCGAGCTGCGCGCGCTCGTGCCGGTCTCGATCCGCAGCGCGGGCGAGCGCGGCTCGCTCGGCAACCGCATCGCCGCGATGCGCGGGCCGCTGCCCGTCTACGTCGAGGACCCCGTCGCCCGCCTGGACGCGGTGCGCTCGGCGATGGACGGCCTCAAGGAGTCGAAGCAGGCGGTCGGCGCCGAGGTGCTCGCCAACGCGCAGAACTTCGCGCCGCCGACGATCCTCGCGCAGGCCTCGCGGATCAACTTCTCCACGCGGCTGTTCAACCTGATCGTCACCAACGTCCCGGGTCCGCAGTTCCCGCTCTACGTCCGGGGCCGCGAGCTGCTCGACGTCTTCCCCGTCGCCTTCCTTCCGAACGACCACGCGCTCGCGGTCGCGATCATGTCCTACAACGGCCACATGAACTTCGGCCTGCTCGCGGACTACGACGCGCTGCCCGACGTCGACGCCATCGCCGAGGGCATCCGCGCCTCGCTCGCGGAGCTCGTCGAGCTCGCGCGCTCCGGCGAGCCGCCGCCTAGAAGCCGAGGGCGAACTTCGCGTCCTCGCTCATCTTCTCGGGTGACCACGGCGGGCTGAAGACCATCGACGAGGTCACCTCGTCGACGCCCTCGACATCCCCGACGAACTCCTCGATCTGCTCGGTGACCTGCGGACCGATCGGGCACGCCGGCGTGGTCAGCGTGAAGGTGACGTGGACGTGGCCGCCGTCGATCTCGATGCCGTAGACGAGCCCGAGCTCGACGAAGTCGAGGCCGAGCTCGGGGTCGATGACGTTGCTCAGCGCGTCCTCGACGTCATCCAGCGTAGGCATCGCTTGAGTCTATCCGCGCGAAGTCTGTAGGTTGCCCGCCCATCGTCGTGTTCACCGAACAGCCGGCCGTCCTCCGGTGCTCGGGTGACGAGGATGTGGCGACCCAGGCGATGCGGCGCCACGCCCTGTCGCGGGCGCTCAACGCTGAGAGCGACGTCGTCGTCGACCTCGCCGAGCTCACGTTCGCCGACACTTCGCTCGTCGTCGACCTCGCGCTCATCGCGCGGCGCCTGCGCCGGCGCGGCCGGCAGCTGCTCCTGCGCGACGCCCAGCCGCAGGTGTGGCGGGTCATCGACGTGATCGGACTGAACCGGCTGCCCGGCGTCGCGCTCGTCGGCCCCGCGCCGGTCGTGGCCTGATCGCGACCCCCTACTCTGGGGAGGCGATGTTTCTCCTCCCGCTGCTCGCGCTCTTCGTCGTCGTCCCGCTCGTCGAGCTCTACGTGATCATCCAGGTCGGGCAGGCGATCGGGGCGCTGCCGACGATCGCGCTGCTGATCGCCGACTCGATCCTCGGCTGGATGCTCCTGCGCTCGCAGGGGCGCGCGGCGTGGCGGCGCTTCAACGCGGCGATCGAGCAGGCGCGGGTCCCGGGGCGCGAGGTCCTCGACGGCGTCCTCGTCATCTTCGGAGGCGCGCTGCTGCTCACCCCGGGCTTCGTGACCGACGTCCTCGGGATGCTCCTGCTCCTGCCGCCGACCCGGGCGGTCGTGCGCCGGCTGCTCGTGCGGCGCGTGGCCTGGCGTGTGCGCGTCGCCGGGCCGCCCCGGCGCCGCTCGCGCGGGGGCTGGGACGTCGACGGCACGGCCACCGAGGTCGATCCGCCCGCGCTGCGGTGACGATCTCGCCCGCCGACGACGCGCCGCGCCGGGATCTCGGCGCGGACGGCAGCGACGCCCTCACCATCGCCTTCGGAGACGCCCGGGCCGACGTCTACGCCGTCGCCCGGCTCGGCCTCGCCGCCGGCGGCGCGAACGGCCTCGTCCTCCTCTTCCACGACGGCGAGCCCGTCGCCGTGGCCGCCGAGGGCGGCGTCGAGACGGCCGCGCCGCCGACGACCTGGGACGCGGTCAGCGCCGCCGGGCTCGACGCGGAGACCGTCGAGCCGCTCGCGCGCTGGCGGCTGCACTTCGCCGGCGACGACGCGAGCTTCGATCTCGAGCTCGAGGCCGCCGGCGCGGTAGCCGAGCTCGATCCGAACCACGCGGCCGCGCAGGCGGGCGGGATGGCGGGCTTCGAGCAGCCGGTCGTCGCGCGCGGCGCCGTCCGCGTCGGGGATCGGCGGCTCGAGCTGGACGGCCTCGGCCAGCGTGGCCGATCCTGGGGCGCGCCGGACTGGGAGCGGATCGCGCTCGCGCGCACCGTCTCGGCGTGGATGGGCGAGGTCGCCGTCTCACTCACCGCGGTCCGCCCGGCGCGCGCGAGCGACCACGCGGGCGAGGCGATCGCGGCGACGGTCGTCGAGTCGCACGACGGCGCTTCGGTGGCGCTGCCCGTACACGAGCCGCGGCTGACGACGACGTACGACGCCGCGGGCCGTCAGCGCACGGCCGGCCTCGAGCTGTGGATGGACGTGGACGGCATGCCGCGGCGCGCGGCGGGCGAGGTCGTGTGCGGGACGTCGCTCGACCTCGGGCGCCTGCGGCTCGACGCCGCGTTCTTGCGCTGGCGCATGGCGGGCCACGAGGGCGTCGGGCGCTACGACATCCTGCGGCGGGTCGCGGCATGACGGCGCTGCCCTCGCGCTCGCCGCTCGTGAGCGACGCCTGGCGCTTCGCGCGCGAGGCCCACGCCGGGCAGGTCCGCGAGGCCGACGGCGCGCCCTTCGT
>DATNGY010000009.1:0-3000 GCA_035605735.1 Solirubrobacteraceae bacterium | reverse complement strand
ACCGGGTTGTCGATGGCCTTCGATCTGCCCACCCAGTTGGGGTTGGACTCCGACAACCCGCGCTGCCTCGGCGAGGTCGGCCGCACCGGGGTGGCGATCGACACGATCGACGACATGCGCACCGCGTTCGACGGGATCCCGCTCGACGAGGTCTCGACGTCGATGACGATCAACGCGCCCGCCGCGGTCCTGCTGCTCTTGTACGAGCTCGTCGGCGAGGAGCAGGGCGTCGAGTCCAAGCAGCTGCGCGGGACGACCCAGAACGACGTCCTCAAGGAGTACATCGCCCGCGGTAACTACATCTACCCGCCGGCGCCGACGATGCGCCTGACCACCGATCTGTTCGCCTACTGCCGTGACAACGTGCCCAGGTGGAACACGGTGTCGATCTCGGGCTATCACTTCCGCGAGAAGGGGTGCTCGGCCGTCCAGGAGGTCGCGTTCACGCTGTGCAGCGGCATCGCGTACGTGCAGGCCGCGATCGACGCGGGCCTCGAGGTCGACCAGTTCGCCCCGCGCCTCGCCTTCTTCTTCAACGGCCACAACGACGTCTTCCAGGAGGTCGCGAAGTTCCGCGCCGCGCGCCGGATGTGGGCGCGGATCATGCGCGAGCGCTTCGGCGCCCGCGACCCGCGGTCGCTGAAGCTGCGCTTCCACACGCAGACCGGCGGCTCGACGCTGACCGCGCAGCAGCCCGAGAACAACATCGTCCGCGTCGCGCTCCAGGCCTTCGCGGCCGTGTGCGGCGGCACGCAGTCGCTGCACACCAACGGCTACGACGAGGCGCTCGCGCTGCCGACCGAGCGTGCGGCGCGGATCGCGCTGCGCACGCAGCAGATCCTCGCGCACGAGGCCGGCGTGACCGCGACCGTCGACCCGTTCGCCGGCTCGTTCTTCGTCGAGGCCCTCACCGACGAGCTCGAGTCGCGCGCGCTCGAGCTGATCGCGAAGGTCGACGAGCTCGGCGGCTCGGTCAACGCGATCGAGTTCATCACCCACGAGATCGACGAGTCCGCCTGGGCCTACCAGGAGCGCCAGCGGATCGGCCAGGACGTCGTCGTCGGCGTCAACCGCTACGAGGAGGACGAGATCGAGGTCCCCGACCTCTTGCGCGTCGACCCCGAGACCGAGCGCGAGCAGGTCGAGCGCCTCCGGGCGTTCAAGTCCGCGCGGGACGGCGCGCTGCTCGAGCGCCGTCTCGAGGCCCTGCGCGAGGTCGCCCGCGGGACGGGCAACCTCCTTCCGCCGATGAAGGACGCGCTGCGCGACCGGGCCACGCTCGGCGAGGTGTGCGGCGCGCTCAAGGACGTCTTCGGCGAGTACCAGCCGACGTTCTAGCGAGATGCGCGGGTTCGCCGTCGCCCTCGTGCTCGTCGTCGTCGGCGTGGCGGTGGCGGCGGCCTCGGGCGGGCGCGTGGCGCTGCAGGCGGCGGGGCTGCTCGTCGCCGGGGTCGGCAGCGTCGTCGGCGTCTCGAGCGCCTTCTACGTCATCGGCCGCAGCGAGGACCGCGAGCGCGAGCGCCGCGAGCGCGAGCGGTGAGTCACCAGACGTCGCCGTCGCGCCAGTCGCACGTCAGCTCGCCCGCGAGGTCGAGCGGCGCGCTCAACGCGAGCACGTAGACCGCGCCGTCCGCCTCCGGCGTGCGGACGACCCCGCCGGGCGTGAGCGCCGAGGTCGGTCCCTCCCAGCGCCGCCAGCCGCGCCGTTCGTAGACGCTCGCGCCCGCGTCGGTGGCGCCGAGGCCGCCGACGTCGTACGCGCCGTGCAGCACGCGCCCGAGCGCGTCCATCAGCGCGCCTCCGTGCCCGCGACCGCGGCGGTCGGCGCGGACGCCGACGCCCTCCACGTAGCCGGCGCGCAGCGCGCGTCCGCCGTGCAGGAGCCGGCGCTGGACGACCGCCGCGTGGCCGACGAGCTCGGGACCCTCCCACGCGAGCGCGTGCACCCCGCCGAGCGCGTGCTCCCAGTCGTCGTCGGAGAAGTCGCCCTCGAAGGCGGCATCGAGCAGGGTCCGGACCGCGACGAGCAGGGCCGGGTCGAGGTCGGCGGTGTGGGCGATCGTCAGCAGGCTCGGCATCATGCCCGCCGCGCTCGCGTTTCACGGCCCCCGGTAGTCAGGACCCCCGGGCGATCTCGATGAGCACCGTGGATGTTGGCCGCGACGGCGAGGATGAGCCCGGTGGCCGCGACGGCGCCGGCGGCCGGGCGCAGGACCGGTTCGCGGCGCTCCTGGCGGCGCCTGGCTGGCCCGCGGCGACGATGCCCACGACCGGGACACCGCGTCGCGATCCGATCCGCGCCCGTCCGGCGGCGGCGTGCCGGCTTTGGCGCCCATGTGGCGACTTTCTCAGCACGCCGGCCGCGCAGCGGGTGCTCGCACCCGCCGCGCAGCGTGCCGGCGCGAGCATCGCGTCGATCCGATCTGCGACCCTTCGGCCCGCGGTGATCGAGGTCGAGCAAGTGGACTTCGTGTCGGTCCCCACCCGCGACGTCGTGCGCGCGCGGAGGTTCTACGGCGAGGTGCTCGGCCTCCCGGCGAGCGCGTCGACGGCCGACGAGTTCGAGACGCCGAACGTGACGCTCGGGCTGTGGGAGCCGGAGTCCGACGGCGTCGCCTTCGCGCCGCACACCGCCGGCATCGCCCTGCGCGTCGCCGATGTCGCCGAGGCCCGCGCGCGCCTGACTGCGAACGGCGTGACGTTCCTCGGCGACACGGTCGATACGGGCGTCTGCCACATGGCCTTCTTCCGTGACCCCGACGGCAACGTGCTCATCCTGCACCGTCGGTATGGCCCCCGCTGAGCGGCGCGTCAGGGCGCGAAGCGCACGATCTGCCCGTTGTGGCCCTTGAACGGGCCCTTGGTGGCGGCCTTGCCAGGCAGCACGCTCCAGTTCGAGACGTAGACGCTGCCGTTCCGGGCCACCGCGACGCCGGCCGGGAAGAAGAGCGATCCCGTCCCGATCCGCGTGCGCGTCCCGTCCTTGGCGACCTTGACCAC
>DATNGY010000008.1:0-4144 GCA_035605735.1 Solirubrobacteraceae bacterium | reverse complement strand
CGCGGTCGCCCGAGGGGCATGGTACGGGCAGCGCTCGACGGTCGGCCGGCCGCAGGCGCCGTCAGTCCGTCGCGGGGCGCGCGCCGACCGGCCGGCCGAGCGCCGCGAACGCGGCGACGAACATCGCGGCCTCGAAGATCGCGCGCTGCGGGCCCACGGCGAGCGAGCGCTCGGCGTGTTCCGCAGTGATGGGTTGGACGCTCGCCGTCCCGGCCCCTCTCGTCGCCCGGCGAACGCCGGTCAGGCCGAGCGGACGCCCGCGGACTGTCCGGGCTGACCTATGCTCGGGCCATGGAGGCGGACCGAGCGGCGTGATCGCCCGGCTGCGCGCGGGCGCCGCCCGGCGCGTCGAGATCGCCCGGAACCGCGGCGCGGCGGTTCGCTGCCCGGTGTGCGACGGCGCGTTCGGCGCGTTCAAGGCCGACTGGAACCGCGGCGACGCGCTCTGCTGGCGCTGCGGCTCGCACGAGCGTCACCGCGCGCAGTGGCTGCTCTTCGAGCACCGCCCGGCGCTCCTGGGCGAGGCGCGTGCGCTCCTGCACTTCGCGCCCGAGTGGTGCCTGCGCGAGCGCCTGCGCCGGATCCGCGGGCTGCGGTACGTGACCGCCGACCTCGATCCAGCCGGCGTCGACCTGCGCCTCGACGTCACGGCGCTCGAGCTCCCCGACGGCGCCTTCGACGCCGTGCTGTGCTCGCACGTCCTGGAGCACGTGCCCGACGATCGGGCCGCGATGCGCGAGCTGCGGCGCGTCACCGCCCCCGGCGGTTGGTGCCTGGTGATGGTGCCGCTCTCGCTCGACGCGCAGCGCACCGACGAGGACCCGTCGCTCGTCGACCCCGCCGGGCGCGAGCGTCGCTTCCTGCAGCGCGACCACGTGCGCCTCTACGCCGGCGACGTCGGCCGCCGACTCGCCGAGGCGGGCTTCGTCGTCGAGCGCGTGCGCCCCGAGCTCGAGTTCGGCGAGGAGGCGATGCGCCGCCATGGTCTGCTCGCGGTCGACCACCTCTGGCTGTGCAGGTGACCGACGCGCGACGTCCGACGCGCGTGGCGGTCGTCGGCGCCGGCGTCTGGGGCGAGCAGCACGCTCGCGTCTTCTCCGCTCATCCCGATGCCCAGCTGGTGGCGATCGCCGGGCGAACGCGCGAGCGCGCCGACGCCCGCGCGCGGGCGTACCGCGTCCCGGCCTACGTCGACCTCGAGGCGATGCTCGAGCGCGAGCGCCCCGACCTCGTCACCGTCTGCCTGCCCAACGAGGAGCACTTCGAGCCCACGCTGGCGCTGCTGCGCAGCGGCGTCGCGCTGCTCGTCGAGAAGCCGCTCGTCTTCGAGCTCGAGCAGGCAGACGCGCTCCTCGCCTAGGCCGAGCGCCAGGGGACGTTCTTCGCGATCAACTTCAACCACCGCTTCGCCTTGCCCGTCCGGATGGCGGCCGACGCCGTCGCCGCCGGCCGCCTCGGCGCGCTCGCCTTCGCGACGTGGCGCTTCGGCGGCGAGCCGGGGACGAGCGCGCATCCGCACGCGAACCTCATCGAGACGCAGTGCCACGGCTTCGACATGCTCGAGCACCTCTGCGGCCCGATCGAGGCGCTAAGCGCCGAGCTGACCGACGCGACGGGCCGCGGCTTCTCGACGATGGCGATCGCCCTGCGCTTCGCCAACGGCGCGGTCGGCTCGCTCGTCGGAACCTACGACTCCTCCTACGCGTACCCCGATACCCACCGCCTCGAGCTCAACGGCACGCTCGGCCGCCTGCTCGTGCACGACACCGTCCGGCGCTTCGAGCTCTCGGAGGCCGGCCGCGAGACGCGCGAGCTGTGGGAGGCCGGCTACTTCAACGACCTCGACCGCGAGTTCCACCGGACGTTCGACCGCCACGCCGAGGCGCTGCTCGCCGCCCTGCGGACCGGCGCCGAGCCGCCGGTGCACGCCCGTGCGGGGCGGCGGGCGCTCGAGCTCGCCCACGCCGCGATCCGCTCGTTCGAGACGGGCCGGCGCGTCGCGGTGGCGCCATGACCGACGGGATGCGCCCGCGACGCGGACGGGTGGGCTACGCTGCCCGAGGCGCTCTCGGGACGCCGCCGGTCCGCGGACAGGGCTCAGCCCACCCGAGCCGATCGACGGACAGCTTCGGACCTCCTTCGCCCGACCCGTGCGGACACCGGGCACGTCTCCAGGAGCGTTCCGATGGCCATCCGCAGCCTTCCGCGACGTCCCAGCCTCGAGCACCTGCGCAACGAGGCGCGCGCGCTGCAGCGCCGCGTGCGCGCAGGCGATCCGGCCGCGCTCGCGCGCGCACGCGAGTTTCACCCGCGCTTTGCCGAACGGGTCGACGGGTTCCGCCTGAGCGACGCGCAGCTGACCCTCGCCCGCAGCTACGGCCACGCCAGCTGGCCGAAGCTCAAGACGTACGTCGAGGCCGTGAAGATCTACGCGCGCGATCCGCACGAGCTCGCGCCGAGGCCCGACGCCGCCGACGAGTTCGTGCGGCTGGCCTGCCTCGTGTACGGAGGCGACGACCTCACGCGCCCCGCGCGCGCCGCCGAGATGCTCCGGCGCGATCCGTCGCTCGCCGGGCGCTCGATCCAGACCGCGGCCGTGGTCGGCGACGTGGCCGCGGCGGCGCGCATGCTCGCGGGCGATCGGTCGCTGGCGCGCGCGACCGGCGGCCCCTTCGGCTGGGAGCCGCTCCTCTACGTCGCCTACTCACGACTCGTCAGCGACGATCCCCGCCACTCGCACCTCGCGGTCGCCCGGCTCCTGCTCGATCACGGCGCCGACCCGAACGCGGGCTATCTCTGGGACGGCACGTACCTGTTCACGGCGCTCACGGGAGCGTTCGGGTACGGCGAGGACGCTCCCAACCAGCCTCCGCACCACGAGTCGCTGCCCCTCGCGAGGCTGCTCCTCGAGGCCGGCGCCGATCCCAACGACGACCAGACGATCTACAACCGCCACTTTCGCCCCGCGAACGACTACCTGCAGCTGCTCCTCGCCCATGGGCTCGGGGCCCCACGCCGCGGGCCGTGGCCGAAGCGGCTCGGCGAGCACCTGACCGAGCCCAAGCTCCTGCTCGAGGACGCGCTCGTCTTCGCCGCCGACGACGACGCCTATGCCGATCGGGTCGCGCTGCTGCTCCGCCACGGCGTCGACCCCGACGGCCGCTGCACGCGGCACCCGACGCTCCGCGGGCTGCGACCCGTCGAGCGGGCCCGCAACAACGGCGCCCGGAAGATCGCCGCGCTGCTGCTCGCGGCCGGCGCCCGGCCGCCCGCGACCGACGCCGTCGACGCCCTGCTCGGACTCTGCATGCGCGGCGAGCGCGCCGCGGTCGACCGCGAGCTCGCGCGCGACCCCTCTCTCGCCGAAGCGGTGATGCAGCGACACCCCCGCGCGCTGATCGACGCCGCCGAGCACGGGAACGCCGACGGCGTCGAGCTGCTGGCGCGAATCGGCTACGACGTCAACCGGCGCGACGACCAGGTCGCGCTCCACCTGGCCGCGTACGCGGGGAACCGCGAGGTCTGCGCGCTGCTGTTGCGGCTCGGCGCCGATCCGACGATCCGCGACAGCGTCTTCGACGCGCCCGCGGCCGGCTGGGCCCGGCACGCGCACCACGACGAGCTCGCCGCCTGGCTGCAGGAGGCGTCCGCTCGAGCAGGGTGAGCCCGGGCTGCCTCAGGGGCTGACCGGTGCCGCCGCCAGGTCCGTCGCCTTGTCTTCGTTCCAGGAGAACGCGTAGTCCGGGTTGTCGTGGGCGCGCCAGAGCGTCGTCAGGCGCAGCGGCCGGAACGTGTCCCACATCACCGCGAGCTCGCTCGTCGACGTCGCGCCGAGCGCCTTCTCGACGGTCCCCGGCTGCGGCCCGTGCGGCAGCCCGCTCGGGTGGAGGGTCAGGCAGCCGACGTCGACGCCCTTGCGCGCCGCGTAGTCGCCGTCGGCGTAGAACATGACCTCCTCGGACTGGATGTTCGAGTGGTGGTAGGGGAGCGGGACCGCCGTCTCGTCCCAGTCGAGCATCCGCGGCGCGAAGGTGCAGATGACGAAGTTCGGCCCCTGGAAGGTCTGGTGCGCGGGCGGCGGGAGGTGGAAGCGGCCGGCGCGAGGCTCGAAGTCCATCGCGTTGAACGTGTACGGATAGACGTA
>DATNGY010000007.1:0-10094 GCA_035605735.1 Solirubrobacteraceae bacterium | reverse complement strand
AAGTCGAAGTGCTCCTCGGCCCACGGGCGAATCGCGGGCAGTCCCTCGCCGAAGCGGTCCGGCACGACGTCCGCCGGCGCGCCGACGAAGATCGCGCGGTCGCGCACGCGCGGGAAGCGGGCGATCTGCTCGATCATCTCGGCGTTGTAGTCGGCGGTCAGCCGCGCCTCGTCCTCGCCGCCCGCGGGCAGCGGGAGCCAGCCGACGAAGTCCGTCAGGAAGCAGTAGGCCGCGCGCTTGAGCTCGGGGTTCTCGTGCAGGTAGTAGTCGAGCTCCCACGCCTCGTCGCCGATCCAGAGGTCGTAGGGCTCGTCGCGCACGAGGTCGCGGAAGACCATGAAGTTGGTCACGAGGATCTCGTCCATGCGGCGCCACGCCTGGAAGCAGTGCAGGTCGTGCTCGGCGGACTCGGACTCCATGTGGCGCGACTCGTTCGCCAGCTCCCGGCTGGCGGGGTGGACGGTCTCGCCGGCGGCCTCGAGCGCCGCGGTGACGGGGTGCTGGGCGAGCCAGTCGATCTCGAGGTCGGGGTGCAGCCGGCGCAGCTCGCGGGCGATCGCGATGTCGCGCCGGGCGTGGCCGAGGCCGATCGGCGAGGACACGTAGATTGCGCGCTTGGAGCGCCGGCGCCCGCGCGTCCAGCTGCGCGGCGCCGATTGCGGCGCGACGAAGTCGCGCAGCAGCAGGTTGACGCGCACCGGATCGCGCGCGTGCGGGCAGTGCCCCGAGCCCTCGAGCGCGACGAACGCTCCGCCGGTGGCCTCCGCGAGCTCCTCGCCGACGACGAACGGCCGCACCGCGTCGTCGGTGCCGTGGATGACGAGCACGGGACACGAGATCCGGTCGCACAGGGCCCGGAACTCGTCGCGGTCGTGCAGCTCGCGGCCCAGGTAGGTGAGCGCGAGCGTCTCGCCCGTCGTCTCGAGCCCCCAGCCCACGCAGTCCTCGAACTGCTTGGTCGAGTGCGGCTCGGTGAAGACCTTGCCGAAGAAGAACTCGAGGAAGTCGCGGTAGTGCTCGAGCCAGTAATGGCGGTTGTACTTGCCCCAGCCCTCGTAGGACTCGAGCGGCTCCTCGAACGGCGTCGTCGCGCGCGCAAGGTGCTGGGAGAACGGCGCCGCGGGCGCGATGAAAACCGCACCGGCCACGCGCTCCGGGTGCTCGGCCGCGAGCAGCGTGCCCCACAGCACGCCCGCCGACAGCCCGACGAGGACGGCGCGCTCGGTGCCCGTCGCGTCCATGACGGCCAGGGCGTCGGCGGCGAACTCGCGCTCGGCGTAGGCGTCGACCGCGGTCGGGCGGTCCGAGCGCCCGTTGCCGCGGCCGTCGAACGTGACCACCCGTGCGTAGCGGGCGAGATACGGGATCTGCGCCTTCCAGTGGCGGGAGTGGATGATCGACCACGTCGGCAGCAGCAGCACGGTCGGGTCGCCCGAGCCGTAGGCCTCGTAGAACACGCGCACCCCGTCGCGCTCGACGTAGCCCTCCTCGTCGGGGTAGCGCGCGCGGGTCTGCTCGCCTGCGGCGGCGGGCGCTTCGATCGTCGTCATCGCTCTTCCCTCTCTTGCAGCCAGGCGTCGATCCACTCGAGCAGCTCCGCCTGGCCGGTCTCGATGCCCGACAGCCGCTCGAAGATGATGCCCTCGTTGAACGTGATCACGAGCGAGACCAGCGCGTCGAGGGGCATGGCGATCCCGTAGCGCTCGCGCGGCTCGGCGAAGGCCTCGCCGAGCGTCACGCGCCACTCGGTGTTGACGCGCGCGACGCGCTCGCGCAGCTCGGGCCGGTTCCATGCCAGCGCCTGCAGCTCGGCCCAGACCTTCTGGTACTCCCGGTCGGCGTCGAGGTAGCGCATCGCCGTTCGCCACTTCTCGATGAACGGCACGTCGGGCGCTGCGTACATCGCGCGCTGGCGCTCGATCACGCGCTCGGTGAACCGCTCGAGCACCCGCGCGAGCAGGTTCTCCATCGAGCCGAAGTAGTAGTGGACGAGGCCGTGGTTCGCGCCCGCCTCCTCGGCGAGCGCCCGGGTCGTGATCCCGGCGGACCCGACGCTGACCAGGAGCCGCTCCGCGGCGTCGAGGAACTCCTCCTCCGTCTGCTGGCGGGCTGGCGACGCCGGGGCCACGCCATCTCCTTCCTGTTGGGCAAGTGACTAAGACACTTGACCAGATGCGGGACCAGTTTGTCAAGTGTTGATCGCGACCAGCGAGATGCTCTCGACCCCGTAGGTTCCGCACGCGTCGAGGGCGCGCTCGGAGATGAAGCGGTAGTCGTTCGTCCGTAGCGCGCTGACCCGCAGGCCCTGCGCCTCGAGCGCCTCGAGGTAGTTGCCGCGGGGGATCGCGCCGGCGATGCAGGCGGCCCACAGCTCGACGTTGCGCCTCGTGCGCTCCTTGAGCGCGCGTCCGCTGACGATGTCGGCGATCGCCAGGCGCCCGCCCGGCCGCAGCACGCGCGCCGCCTCGGCGAAGACGCGCTTCTTGGCCGGCGCGAGGTTGATGACGCCGTTGGAGAGGACGGCGTCGAAGCTCGCGTCGCCGAAGGGAAGCTCCTCGATGCGAGCCTCGACGAGCTCGACCTGCTTCAGACCCGCGCGGTCGCGAAGTCGCGTGGCCTTCTCGAGCTGCTCGGGGGTGATGTCCACGCCGACGACGCGGCCGGTCGCGCCTACCAGCAGCGCCGCGCAGAAGACGTCCGTACCCGATCCCGAGCCGAGGTCGAGCACCGCTTCGCCGGGTTGGAGCGCCGCGAGGTCGAGGTGATGCCCGACTCCGGCGAAGGACGCCAGCGCCTCGGCGGGGATCGCGTCCAACAGCTCGGCGGGGTACCCGAGGTGCTCGGCCAGGTCTCTGCCCACCTCGAAGTGAAGCTCTGCCTCCTCTCCGCGCGCCACGTGACCGTACATGTCCTTGACCTCGGCCTCCAAGCGCTCGGCGTCTATGAGCGCACGCGCGTCGAGCTGCGCCTCCGCCTGGGACATGTCGGTCATCGGGCCCTCCTCGAAGCTCATCGGGCGTCCCCCCGGGTCATGAGTCGGTATCTCTCCCTCCCTCGGATCGACGCCTGGGAGGCGGCGACCTTCCTGGCCGGATGCTTGATTCCGATCCCGCACGCGCCGGCGACGCGCCTCGCCGCGCCAGATCGCCCCCCTTGGAAGCCTCGCGGTCGGGCTCGGCGTCGAGGGCGGGAGAGCGCGGGCGCGCGCGCCGCGCGCCCGCTGCGAGCACCGCTCGCCGGGTCGGCGTGCCGAGAAAAGCGCCACATGGGCGCCAAAGCCAGCACGCCGCCCCCCAGACGGGCGCCGCGAACGCGCCACAACGCCCGACGATCCGCGCCCGCGCGCACGGATGATTCGGAATCGACCATCTCAGCGTTTCGACATGAGGGCGAAACGTCCGCCAAAGAACCCATCCTCTCGTCCATGGCGTACGTCCGCAAAATCCGGGATACACCCGTGTGATGCGCCCGCTCATCGGCGTCACGACCTCGGAGCTGCGTCCTGCGCACGCCACGAGCCCCGGCCCCCAGGGCGAGCCGCGGCTGCCCGAGATGGCCCTCGGCATGGACTACCTGCGGGCGATCGAGCGCGCGGGCGGACTGCCGGTCGTGCTGCCTCCGGTCGCGCTCGACGCCGTCGAGCAGCTGCTCGACCGCCTGGACGGGGTCTGCCTCTCCGGCGGGCCCGACCTCGATCCCCACGCCTACGGGGCGGCCGACCGTCACCCGGAGCTCGGCGCGACCGAACCGGCCCTCGACGGCTTCGAGCTCGCGCTCGCCCGCGCCGCCGACGACCGCGGGCTGCCGCTGCTCGGGGTGTGCCGCGGCTCGCAGGCGCTCAACGTCGCCCGGGGCGGCACGCTGCACCAGCACGTGCCGGGCCACCGCCAGGCGGCGCCCGCCTCGCGCCCGACGCACCCGATCGTGGTGGCGACGGGCACCCGCGTCGCGCGCATCGCCCGCCGCCGGCGCCTGCGCGTCAACTCGTTCCACCACCAGGCCGTCGACCGGCCGGGCGCCGGCCTGCGCGTTGCCGCCGAGGCGCCCGATGGGACGATCGAGGCGATCGAGGACCGCTCGCGCGCGTTCGTCCTCGGCGTCCAGTGGCACGCCGAGGCCCTCGCGGACCGCCGCGCCCACCTCGCGCTCTTCGCCGGACTCGTCGAGGCGGCCGGCGCCGGCTACGCCTTCGCGCGGGCCTCGAAGGCCTCGAGAGCGGCGTAGGCGTCCTCGACCGCGCGCTTGGCGGCCGTGTGGCGGGCCGTCGACTTCGCGGCCTCGTACTTCGTCGCCCACGCGCCCGGGGCGGCGAGCTCGTCCTCGGTCCTCGCGAGCGCGGCCTCCGCCTCCTCGACCGCCCGCTCGAGGCGCTCCTGCTCGCGCTGGCGGTTCTTCGACGGCGCCTTCGCGCCGGCGCCGTTGCCGGCCGCCCGTGCTGCCGGCGGACGCGGCGCCGGGGCCGGAGCGGGCGCGACGCCGGCGGCCTTGCGCTCGGCGCGCACGCGCGCGTAGTCGGCCCAGCCCCCAACGTAGGAGCGCAGCGTGTGATCCTCGATCGCCACCGTCCGCGTCCCGACGGCGTCGAGCAGCGCGCGATCGTGCGTGACGAGCACGAGCGAGCCCGGGAACGCGCGCAGCGCGTCCTCGAGCGCCTCGCGCGACTCGAGGTCGAGGTGGTTCGTCGGCTCGTCGAGGAGGAGCACGTTCGCGCCCGAGGCGACGAGGATCGCGAGCGACAGCCGCCGGCGCTCGCCGCCGCTGAGGCCCGCGAGCGGCTTCTCGGCCTCCTCGCCGCTGAAGAGGAAGCGGCCGAGCAGCGCGCGGGCCGCGTTCGGTGTCAGCCCCGTGCGCCGGGCCGCGGCCTCCAGCGCGGTGCGCGCGCCGCCGATCTCGAGCTCGTCGGCGTGCTGGGAGAGGTATGCGAGCTTGACGTTGTGCCCGGTCCGCAGGCGGCCGTCGTCGAGCGCGCGCTCGCCGACGAGCGCCTGCACGAGCGTCGTCTTGCCGGTCCCGTTGGGCCCGACGAGCGAGACGTGCTCGCCGCGCTCGAGCCACAGCTCGGCGCCGTCGAGCAGGACGCGGCCCGGGACCTCGAGCCGACCGTCCTCGAGCTCGAAGACGACGCGCGCCGAGCGCTCCGGCGGCTTGAAGGCGAACCCGAGCCGGCGGCCGTCGCGCGGGTCGCGCTCGAGGCGCTCCATCTTGTCTAGCCGCTTGATGCGCGACTGCGCCTGACGCGCCTTCGACGCCTTGTAGCGGAAGCGCTCGACGAAGCGCTCGAGCCGCGCGATCTCGGCCTGCTGCTTGTCGATCGCGCGCCCGAGCGCGAGCTCGCGCGCGGCCTGCTCGCGGCGCCACGCGTGCCAGGTGCCGTCGAAGAAGCGCGACCGGCCCGCCTCGAGCTCGAGCACGGCGGTGCCGACGGTCTCGAGGAACCAGCGGTCGTGCGCGACGAGGACGATCGCGGCGTCGAGCTCGAGCAGCGTCTCCTCGAGCCACTCGAGCGACTCGATGTCGAGGTGGTTGGTCGGCTCGTCCAGCAGCAGCAGGTCGGGCTGGGCGGCGAGCGCGCGCGCCAGCGAGGCGCGCGTGAGCTGGCCGCCGGAGAACGTCGCGAGCGCGCGGTCGAGGTCGGCGTCGGCGAAGCCGAGGCCGTGGACGACCGCGCTCGCGCGCTCGCGCCACCCGTAGCCGCCCGCCGCCTCGAAGCGTGCGGTCACCTCGCCGTAGCGACCGATCGCCGCGTCGTCGCCGGCGGCCATCGCCTCCTCCAGCCGCCGCAGCTCCGCCTCGAGCTCGAGCGGCTCGCGCGCGCCGCTGAGGACGTAGTCGCGCAGCGAGCGATCGCGCTCCCGCGGCGGGCGCTGGTCGTGCAGCGCGACGCGGGTGCCCTTGGCGAGCACGAGCTCGCCGCCGTCGACCGACGTCTCGCCCGCGAGCATGCGCAGCAGCGTCGTCTTGCCCGCGCCGTTGCGCCCGGCGACGGTCAGGCGCTCCCGGCGCTCGAGCTTGAACGAGACGCCCCGCAGGAGGGGCTCGCCGGCGATGTCCTTGGCGAGCTCTGAGGCGATGAGGACGGCCACGCGCTCATGGTAGGTTGCCGCGCCGTGCGCGCCGCGGGCCTGTCCCTGCTGCTCCTGCTCGTGCCCGCGGCGACCGCGATCGCCGAGCCGACGTTCACGGTCCGCGGCGCACCCGCCCCGGGGCCGGCGCGCTACGACCGCACGTTCGTGACGCGGTTCGGCCCGGCCTCGGCGCACACCGTGCTCGTGCTCGTCCCGGGCACCATCGGCGGCGCGGGCAACTTCACGCCCGTCGCCCGCGACCTCGTGCGCCGCGTGCCCGGACTACAGGTGTGGGCGTGGGACCGCCGCGACCAGGCGCTCGAGGACCACGCGGGCTTCCGCCGCTCCGGGCGCCGGGCGACCGCCCAGGAGGCCTTCGACTACTACCTGGGCTGGCTCGCCGACCCCGCGATCACGCGGCACTTCGCGCCGCTGGACCCCGGCCGCTACGCCTTCGCCGGCCGCTGGGGCCTCGGGGTGGAGCTCAACGACCTGCGGCGCGTGATCGCCCGCGCCCGTCGCGGCGGGCGGCGCGTCCTGCTCGGCGGCCACTCGGCCGGCGCCTCGGCCGCCGTCGCCTACGCCGCCTGGGACTTCGGGGGGCGAGCCGGATTCCGCGACCTCGACGGGCTCGTGCTCGTCGACGGAGGCATGCTCGGCACGTTCACGGTCCGCACCCTGACGAGCGTCGAGCGCGCGCTCGCCGACATCCGCACGAAGGGTCCGTGGACCGACCTGCTCGGCCTCGGGCTCCCGTGGGCGGCCCAGCTCTTCGCCGAGATCGGCGGCCAGGCCGCCGCGCGCTCGCCGACCGTCCTCTCCCCCTTCCAGAGCTTCCCGCTGCTGCCGCCCTACTTCCGCCCGCCGATCCACGCCACGAATCGCGGGATCCTCGGCTTTGCGCTCGACGCGGACACGTCTCCGGCGTTCCTGCGCCTGATCCAGGTGCGCGCCGGGCGCCTCGGGCCGACCGGCGACTGGCGCGACGGCGAGGTCTCCCCGATCGGCCGCGTCGCGGCGATGTTCGGCGCCGAGCGCCCGGTCGACGCGTGGCAGTGGTACTACCCGAAGCTCCTCAACCTCGAGATCGACGCCGCCCAGGCGCTGCGCCGCAGCGCCCAGACGCGCCTGTTGCACCTACGTCCGTTCCACCGCGCCGGCATCGACGTCCCGCTCTACGCGTTCCAGACGTCGCTGACCCGCGGGCGGGTGCTCAGGGGCGCCCGCGCGCTCATCCGCAGCTCACGGATCCCGCGGCGGCTCTCGGTGCTCGTCGACGGCGCGCGCGAGCAGAGCCACCTCGACCCGCTCACCGCCGCGCCGGCGCGCAACCGCTTCCTCGCGACGCTCGTGCCGTTCCTGAAGCGCGCGCGCTGGGCGACGCGGTCGCTCAGGCCGGCGCCGGAGTCACCAGCCCGACGAGGTCGGCGATCGACTCGACGACCTTCCACGCGCGGTACGGGAAGCGGTCGATCTCCGGGCGCTTCGTGACGCCGCTGAGCACGAGCACGGTCCGCATGCCGGCCTCGATGCCCGCGACCACGTCCGTGTCCATGCGGTCGCCGATCATGGCGGCCGACTCCGAGTGCGCGTCGAGCGCGTTCAGCGCCGAGCGCATCATGAGCGGGTTCGGCTTGCCGACGAAGTACGGAGCGACGTCCGTGGCGCGGCTGATGAGCGCCGCGACCGAGCCGGTCGCCGGCAGCGGGCCGTCTGGGTGCGGCCCGGTCGGATCCGGGTTCGTGGCGATGAAGCGCGAGCCCGCCGCGATGAGGCGGATCGCCCGCGCGATGCGCTCGAAGGAGTAAGTCCGCGTCTCGCCGAGCACGACGTAGTCGGGGTCGCGCTCGGTCATCGTGTAGCCCGACTCGTGCAGCGCGGTCGTCAGCCCCGCCTCGCCGATGACGAAGGCCGACCCGCCCGGGCGCTGGTCGGCCAGGAAGTCCGCGGTCGCGAGGGCGGAGGTCCAGATCGCCGCCTCCGGGACCTCGAGGCCGCTGAGCCGCATCCGCGCCGAGAGGTCGCGGCGTGTGTAGATCGAGTTGTTGGTGATGACGAGGAAGCGCAGCCCGGCGGCGGTCAGCGCCTTCAGGAAGCGGTCGGCGCCCGGGATCGCGCGCTCCTCGTGCATGAGGACGCCGTCCATGTCCATGAGCCACGAGGCGATCTCGGCGCGGGGCATGCGCGCGGACGCTAGTGGGTCTTGAGGTGACGTTGCGCGCGAAACCCCGGGATGCCGGCGCCGTCAGGCAAGGACGCAGGGAGGGTGCTGTGCCGGTGGCACAGCCCCGACCGACGGGCACCGCCGGCCCCAGGCCGGTGGTCGGACAGGCTGACGGTGCTCGGCGCCCGGGGTTTCGGGTCCGACGTTGCCTCAAGGCCCACTACCGGGCCAGCCGCCCGCCGCCGCGCTGCCACGCGACGAGCGCGGCGTTCTCGGTCGCCGTGCGCGCGCCGCCGCCGTCGAGCCGCGCGAAGAGCGCCTTCAACGCGCGCACGCCCGCCGGATCGTGCGCGGCGATCTCGCGCGCGAGGGCGATCGCGGCGGCCTCGGCACCGCCGGCCGCGACGACGCGGTGGACGAGGCCGAGGCGCAGCGCCTCGTCGGCGCCGACCGCGCGGCCCGTGAGGATGAGGTCCTTGGCCACGGCGAGGCCGACGAGCGGAACGAGCCGCGCCGGCCCGACCGGCGCGCCCATCCGCGCGCCCGCCCACATCAACCTCAGCGTGTCGCCCGCGACGCGCAGGTCGCAGCCCGCGGCGAGCTCGGCCCCGGCGCCCACGACGTGGCCCACGCAGACCGCGACCGTCGGCGCCGGGAACGCGCCGACCGCCGCGTAGACGCGGGCGAAGGCCTCCATCCGCGCCACGGCGGCGTCGTCGTCGAGCTCCTCGGCGAGGTCGGCCCCGGCACAGAGCGCGCGCGGGTCGGTGGTCGAGACCACCAGCGCGCGCAGGCGCCCGTCGGCGGCGAGCTCCTCCAGGCTCGCCTCGAGCTCGATCAGCGCCGCGGTGTCGAGCGCGTTGCGCGCCTCGGGACGATCGAGGCGCAGGACCTCGATTCCGGCGTCGAGGCGCTCGCGTTGGTGGCGGGGCATCGGCCGCGCGTTCTATAGGATCCGAGGGGCGATGAAGCGCCTGCCGGCCGTCCTGTCAGCCGTCGTGCTCGTGGCCCTGCTGCTCGCGCCCGTCGCGCTCGCCCACGACGGCGGCGAGGGCTGGTACGGGGAGACGGACGACAAGGTCGTCACGAACGCGGGCTTCATCCTCATCGCGTTCTTCCCGCTCTTCATCTTCGTGATGAGCATGCTCCAGTGGCGCCTGGACAAGCGCAAGGAGCGCCGCAAGGCGGCCCACAAGGCGCTCGCCCGCGACGAGCAGGCGACCTGGCGCGGCGGCTGGTAGGGCTGGCCGGCGAGGTCCGCTTCGAGCGGGTCGGCGCTGCCGCCGTCCTGACCATCGACCGTCCGGCGCGGCGCAACGCGATCGACGGCGCGGCCGCCGAGGCGCTGCGCGAGGGCTTCGAGCGCTTCGAGGGCGACGACGAGGCGCGCGTGCTCGTCCTCACCGGCGCGGGCGGCGAGAGCTTCTGCGCGGGCGCGGACCTCAAGGCCCTCGACACGCTCGCGCCCCGGATGGGCGATCCCGGCGGTCCGCTCGGCTTCACGCGGCGCGCGGCCTCGAAGCCGACGATCGCCGCGGTCGGCGGCTGGTGCCTGGCCGGCGGCCTCGAGCTCGCGCTCTGGTGTGACCTGCGGATCGCGAGCGACACCGCGACGTTCGGGCTCCCGGAGCGGCGCTGGGGGGTCCCGCTCGTCGACGGAGGCACGCAGCGCCTGCCCCGCGTGGTCGGCCTCGGGCGCGCCCTCGATCTCGTCCTCACCGGGCGCCTGATCGGGGCCGCGGAAGCCCACGCGATCGGGCTGGTCACCGAGATCGTCGCCCGCGGCCGCCACCTCGAGCGCGCGCTCGAGGTCGCCGAGGGCCTGGCTCGCTTCCCCCAGCGCACGCTTCTCGCCGACCGGCGCG
>DATNGY010000006.1:0-4463 GCA_035605735.1 Solirubrobacteraceae bacterium | reverse complement strand
CACCGTCGGCGTCGCGCGGACGAAGTTCCTGGCCAAGGTCGCCAGCGGCGTGGCCAAGCCCGACGGCCTCCTGCTCGTGCCGCCCGGCGCCGAGACGCGGCTGTTGCACCTCCTGCCGGTCGAGCGCCTGTGGGGGGTCGGCCCGGCGACCGCGAGGCGGCTTCACGCGCGCGGGATCACGCTCGTAGGCGAGGTGGCGGCGCTGCCCGAGGCCGAGCTGGTCGGGATCGTCGGCCGCGCCGCCGGCCGCCAGCTGCACGCGCTCGCCCACAACCGCGACCCGCGCCGGGTGCGCACCCGCCGGCGCCGGCGCTCGGTCGGCTCGCAGTCCGCGCTCGGCCGCTCGCGGCGCTCGCCCGAGGCCCTCGACGCCGTGCTCGTCGCGCTCGTCGACCGGGTGACGCGCCGGCTGCGCACCTCGGGCCGGGCGGGGCGTACGGTCGTGATGCGCCTGCGCTTCGGCGACTTCTCGCGCGCGACGCGCTCGCACACGCTCCCGCGGGCGACCGCCTCGACGGCGCCGATCCTCGCGACCGCGCGCGAGCTGCTGGCGGCGGCCCGCCCGGTCATCGAGCGCGACGGCCTCACGCTGCTGGGGATCACTGTGGCCAACCTCGACGGCGAGGGGTTGGGCGACCAGCTCGAGCTGCCGTTCGGGCGTCCAGGGCGGCACGCGCTGGACGCCGTGCTGGACGCCGTGCGCGACCGCTTCGGCTCGGACGCCGTGACCCGCGCGGCACTGCTCGGGCGCGGGCCGCGGCTGTCGCCATCCCTCCTGCTCGGCGACGACCCGCCGCTGCGGAGGTCGGGCTGATCGGTGTCCGAGCGGCCGTTCAACCGACGACGCCGAGGGCGAGCCGCGTGGTCGCGCGACGGTCACATGAACCGGTCGGCGCCCACTCGCGGACCCCCGGCCCCTACGCGATTGCGTCGATGTTGAGGCGGACGTAGTCGATCGTCACCGGCGGGCCGCCGAGCCGCGCGAGGGCCGCGTCGAGAAACGGCTCGCGCAGCGCGTCGGGCAGCTGCTGCAGGTGGGCGCCGAGGTTGACCTCGGCCACGAAGGCGCGAGCGTCGTCCGGCGTCACGGGGCGCGGCTCGAGCCAGGCGTGGGCCTCGGCGAAGCCGGCTGCGCGGAGCCTGGCCTCGGTCTCCTCCGGGCCCGCGAAGTGCCAGGGGCGACGCCAGTCGGCGACGTGGGCGGCGAACGGCTCCTCGGCGAGCACCGCCTCGGCGACCGCGTGGAGCGAGGCTATGTTCCCCCGCCCGCCGCACTGCGCGACGAGGCGCCCGCCGTCGCGCAGCGCGCGCCGCAGCGCCGCGAAGAGCGCGTCGTGGTCGGCGATCCAGTGGAACGTCGCCGTCGAGAGGACGGCGTCGACCCGCTCGGGTCCGAGGTCGAGCGCGGTGAGGTCGGCGACGCGGAGCTCGGCCCGGTCGCCGAGGCGCTCGCGCGCGGCCTGGATCATCGACGCGGAAGCGTCGACCCCGATGACGCGCCCGTGCTCGAGGCGGGCGGCCAGCGCCTCGGTCACGCGGCCGGAGCCGCAGCCCGCGTCGAGCACGGTCTCGTCGCCGCGCAGCGGCAGGCGCTCGAGGACCTCCAGTCCCATCTCGGCCATTGGCCCGGAGAGCCGGTCGTACGCCGCGCCGCTCCACGTCCGGACGTGGCTCATGGGTCGTACGTTAAGCCCACCATGAGCGCGCCCCGCTGGACCGCCGCGGCCCTGCCGCGCCTCGACGGGCGCACGATCGTCGTCACCGGCGCCACGAGTGGGATCGGACGCGTCGCGGCGCGCGAGCTCGGCCGCGCCGGCGCCCACGTCGTCCTCGCGGTCCGCGACACCGCGGCCGGCGACCGGGTGGCCGCGGCCATGCCCGGGAGCGCCGAGGTGCGCCCGCTCGACCTCGCCGATCTCGGCTCGGTCCGCGCGTTCGCCCAGGGCTGGCGAGGCGCGCTCGACCTCCTCGTCAACAACGCTGGCGTCATGGCCGTGCCCGAGCGCCGCACGAAGGACGGCTTCGAGCTGCAGATCGGCACCAACCACCTCGGGCCCTTCGCGCTGACCAACCTCTTGCTGCCGCGCATCGGCGACCGTGTCGTCACCGTCGCCAGCGGCGCGCACCGCATGGGCCGCATCCGCTTCGACGACCTCAACTGGGAGCGCGGCCGGTCTGCGCTGGCCCGCGTACGGGCAGTCGAAGCTCGCGAACCTGCTCTTCGCGCTCGAGCTCCAGCGGCGGCTGACGGCGGCCGGCTCGGCCGTCCGCGCCGTCGCCGCGCACCCCGGGTGGGCCGCGACGAACCTCCAGAGCCGCACCGAGAACGCCCTGCAGAACGCCGCGATGGCCGTCGTCAACCGCGCCTGGACGCAGAGCGACGAGATGGGCGCGCTGCCGACGCTCTACGCGGCCACGCAGGACGTGCCCGGCGGCGCCTATGTCGGCCCTGACGGGTTCGCCGAGCAGCGCGGCTACCCCAGGCTCGTCGGTCGCAGCGCCGCGGCGTCGGACGCCGCGGCCGCTCGGCGGCTGTGGGAGCTCTCCGAGGAGCTGACCGGCGTCTCGTTCCCGCTCGCGCCGGCCGCCGCGAGCTAGCCGCGCCGGCGGCGCCGCCACTCGTTGACCGCGCGGCCGATGCGGGCCCACAGCCGCTTGAGCCGATCGAGCAGGACGCCCCGGAGGAGCGAGACGGCGTTCAGCGGCTTGGCCGGCTCCGGCGCCGACGCGACTTGCGGCGCGGCGGCCGCGGCTTGCGGCGTGGCGGCCGCGGCCTGCGGCGCGGCCGGCGCCGGCTCGCCAGCCCCCGCGGCCGCGCCCGCGCCGGGCTGCGGCGGCGCGCTCGTCGAGTCGGGCGCCGCGGGCGACGGCGTGGCCGCCGCCGTCGCCTCCGCCGCGGCGCCGCCCGCCGCGGCCACCGCGGCGTCGGCCTGGTCGGCCGCGGAGGCCGGCGTCTGCAGCGTCGCCGCCAGGCACGAGGAGAAGTCGCGCAGCAGGCGCTTGGAGACGTCCTCGATCATGCCGCCGCGGCCGAAGCGCGCGAGGCGCCCGGTGATGTTGAAGTCGGTGTCGACCTCAACGACGGTCCTGCCGTCCTCCTCGCGCAGGACCGAGACGATCGTCGCGTTCGCGCCGCCCTGGCCGCGCTTGTCGGTCCCCTTCGCGCTCATCGTCGCCGTGTGCGCGCTCTCGTCGGTGTCCTCGAGGCGCAGCGTGCCGTTGTAGGACGCCGTCGTCGGGCCGAGCTTGACGCTGAACGTGCCCTTGTACGCGCCGGTTTCCTCGTCGCGACCGGTGATCTGAGCGCCGGGCAGGCACGGCGCGACGCGCTCGACGTCGACGAGCGCCGCCCACACCTGCTCGATCGGCGCCTCGACGGTGAACGACTGCTCGAGCTTCATGCGCGCATCGCCTCCAACTCCTCGGGGGTGTCTACGTCGTCGGGACGGGCCAGGCCGCCGACCTCGACGGCGCGGACGTCGGCGCCGGCGAGCAGGTCGCGGAAGCCCTGGTCGCCGCGCAGCTCGCCGGCGCGCGCCAGCAGCGCCGGACCGAGCACGACGGGGTGCCCGGCGACGCCGTCGTAGGTCGCCCGCGCGCCGGGCGCACGGCCGTCGGCGGCGGCGAGTACGGCCGCGATCGCGGCCGGCGTGAGCCGGGGCTGATCGCCGAGCGCGACGACGACGCGCTCGGCGCCGGCGAGCGCGCGCAGCCCGCAGCGCAGCGAGGCGCTCAGCCCGCGCTCCCAGTCTGGGCAGACGACGATCTCGGCCGCGCCGAGCGCGACGCCGGCGCGGACGCGCTCGGCGTGGGCGCCGAGCACGAGCACCGTGCGGTCGATCGCCGGGACGGCGAGGGTGGCGTCGAGCGCGTGCTGCAGCAGCGGTCGCCCGTCGAGCGGCGCGAGCTGCTTGGGCGAGCCGAAGCGCGTCGCCGCGCCGGCCGCGAGCACGACCGCGCCGGTCACCGGTCCTCCTCGAGGATCGACGCGAGCTCGGCCAGCGAGGCGAGCGAGTTGCCGGTCAGGAAGTGGTCGGTGTGCGGCAGGGCGGCGGCCATCCCACGGACGAGCGGCTCGTAGCCCTCCGCCGCCTTGAGCGGGTTCAGCCACACGACGCGGTGCGCCGACCGCCGCAGCCGCGCCATCTCGGCCGCCAGGATCTCGGGGTCGCCGCGATCCCACCCGTCCGAGAGGATGACGACGACCGAGCCGCGCCCGAGCCGGCGCCCGTGCTCGCGGTTGAGCGCGCCGACGGCGGCCCCGATCCGCGTCCCTCCCGACCAGTCGCTCACGGCCGCGGCGGCGCGCTCGAGGGCGCGGTCGGGGTCGCGGCCGGCGAGCTCGCGCGTCAGGCGCGTCAGCCGCGTGCCGAACGCGAACGCCTCGACGCGCTTCCGCGACGCGACGGCGGCCTGCAGGTACTGGAGCAGCACGCGCGCGTACGGCGCCATCGAGCCCGAGA
>DATNGY010000005.1:0-2743 GCA_035605735.1 Solirubrobacteraceae bacterium | reverse complement strand
TGCATCGACCTCGTCGAGGATGCAGAACGGCACGGGGTTGACGGTGAGCATGGCGAAGAGCAGCGCCACGCCGGTCAGGGCGCGCTCACCACCCGACAGCATCGCGAGACGCTGCAGCCGCTTGCCCGGCGGACGAACCACGATCTCGATGCCTCCGGGGGCGTCGCCGTCCGCCTCGTCGGCCATCTGAAGCGAAGCCGAGCCCCCCGCGAAGAGAAGCTGGCAGTACTCATCGAACTTCTCGCCGATGGCGCGAAACGCCGCGTCGAAGCGCTCGGCGATGTCCGTGTCGAGGCGCCCGATCAGCTCCTCGGTCGAAGCGATCGCGGCCCGCAGGTCGGTGTCCTGCGTCGTCATCTCCTCGAGCCGGCCCGCGACCTCGGCGTGCTCTTCGACCGCGAACGGATTGACCGAGCCGATCTGCGCCAGCGTGCGCCGCACTCGGCGGAGCTCCGTCTCGACCGCTTCGTCGTCGAGGGCCTCGAGCTCGTCGATCGGCGGCGGGAGGTCCGTCTCCGGCAGCCCGTCAAGGGCGAGGTCACGTTCGCGCGCCAGTGCCGCGACGGCCTCTTCCCGGCGCGAGGCTTCGATGGCCGTCGCCTGGGCTGCCCGCTCCAGCTCCCCCGTCCGCGTGCCCTCGTCGCCAACGCCCCGCTCGAGCTCGACGAGCGCCGCGCGCTGCTCTGCGCGCGCTCGATCGGCCGCCTCCAGGCTCGTCGTCGCGTCGGCATCCGCACTGCGCGCCGCGTTGGCTGCTTCCTCGAGCTCGGTCCGTTCCGCGTCGAGTGCCTCGCGCGCCGCGATCCGGAATGGCAGCGACGCCCGCAGCTGCGACACTCGGGCCTCGGTCGCGGCGCGATCACGACGCCGTCCGGCGGTGGCCGTCTCGAGGGTCTGGGCCTTCTCGCGCGTTGCGGACCAGCGTTCGCGGGCCGCATCGCGGGTTCGCGCAAGCATGTCGCGCCTGGATCGCGCCATGTCGGCCCTCGCCTGAAGATCTCCGACCTCCGACGGCGCGGACGCGGGCAGTCCGGATGCGTCGGACTCCTGGAGCATGTCAAGCGTGGTCGTGAGCTCATCGGCCCGTCGCTCCAGCCGCTCGACTTCGGCACCCACCGCCGTCGACTCCTGGCGGGCTCCCCGAAGCCGAGCCTCGGCCGCCTCAGCCGCATCGCGGGCGCCGATGTGCGCATCCCGGGACGCCCGGAGGCGCTCTGCCGCGTCGTGCACTGTTCGCTGCGCCTCGGTGGACGACGCCTCCATCGCGGCCACCCCGGCGGCGAGCTCTCGGCGTCGGGCGTGGATGCGGACGGCGGCGCCGCCCGGCGGGTCGGCCCGCCCGCGCAGGACGACGATCCCCCGCGAGTCGGCCAGGTCGCCCTCGGCGGTGACAGCCGACCAGCCGTCCGGCAGCCCCCGCCACCCGTCGATGAGCGCGTCGATGTCGCGTGCCACGGCAGTGCGGTGGAAGGCCGCCGGTGCGCCCCGGCCGCCGACCCAGTCTGCAAGGGTTCGCGCGCCACCGACCGCCGCCAATGCCGCGTCGCGTCCCTCCCCGTCAGGGCCCGAGACGGCGAGAAGCCGTGCGGCGCCACGCGCCTCTGTCATCGCTGCGCGTGGGTCGCCGTCGCTCCACACCAGTGCGGACTCGAGCCCACCGCCGACAACGGCCTCGACGGCCGGCCAGGCATCCTCCGGTGCCTCGATCGCGTCGAGCAGCGAGGACCAGCCGGCCGCCACGAGCCGTCGGCCGAGCCTTGCCTCGGCCCCGAGCGGCTCCTCGAGCGCGGCGAGCTCCGCGCGAGCCGCGCGAAGACGCTCGGCGATCTCGACCGCCTCCTGCCGGGTCGCATCGGCAGCCGCCTGGGCGGAGTCGCGCTGCTCGGAAGCGACTGCCAGGCCGCCGGCCGTCTCGGCCACGGCTCGTTCCGCGGCGTCACTCTCACGCCGGCTCCCATCGAGCGTCACGCGGAGCGCGCTCAACGACGCCTCGACCTCGACGGACTCGCGCTCGGCTTCTTCGCGCCTCGCCGCCCGTCGCGCGGCCTCCTCGGATGCGCGGGCCGCGGCGGCGATCCCCTCCGACTCACGAGCTCGGACGTCGGCCAGGGCCTCTTCCGCGCCGAGGAGCTCCTCATCGGCGATGGCGAGCTCGGCGACAGCCTGTCGCCACGCCTCTTCCGCGTCGGTCGCCGCCGTCAGCGCCGGCGTCACCTCGGTGACGGCCTCCTCGTCGGTCTGGCCCAATGATCGCTCCGCCGCCGCCAGCGCCGCCTCGTCGGCGGCGACGTCAGCCGTCAGCTCCGTGAGCCTGGCGGTGAGGGCCTCGAACCGGCTTTCGGCGCGGATCACGGCCTCACGCGTCTCTTCTCGGGCACGACCCGCGACGCGCGCGGCATCCTCGGCGCGCCAGTAGCGCTCCTCCGCCGTAGCCAGGACCTCGCGGCGCGCACTGTCGGCGTCGCGATGCGCCTCCACGGCGCTCTCGGCCGCTGCTGCGGCCCGGCGCGCTTCGCCGAGCGCGGTGCGTGCGGCGCGCTCCCGTCGACGATGCGAGAGCTCCACGAGTCCGCGTGCGCGGGCCACGAGGCCGTCGTGCTGCTGCTGGTGCTGAGCCTGGAGCGCCAGACGCCGCGCCTGCGGCTTGAGCTCACCGATGAGATCGGTGACGCGCGTCAAGTTGTCGAGTGCCTTCGCCAGGCGAACCGACGCCTCGTTGCGTTTGACCTGCAGCCCCTTGACG
>DATNGY010000004.1:0-2386 GCA_035605735.1 Solirubrobacteraceae bacterium | reverse complement strand
CTCGGCGTCGACGGCGGCACGCTCCCGGCCGAGAGCGCCGAGCTGCTGGCCCACGCGACGCTGGTCGCCGGCGGTCGGCGCCACCTCGAGGCGCTGGCCCCCCTGGGCGCCGAGCAGGTCGCGCTCACGGGCGAGCTCGAGCCGGCCCTCGACGCGCTCGCGGCCCACGACGGCGACGCCTGCGTGCTGGCCAGCGGCGACCCCGGCTTCTACGGCATCGTCCGCGCGCTGGCGGCGCGCGTCGGCGCCGAGGCGATCGACGTGCGTCCCGCGCCCTCGTCGGTCGCCGTCGCCTTCGCGCGTCTCGGCCTCGCGTGGGACGACGCGCTCGTGGTCAGCGGCCACGGCCGCGAGCCGCACGCGGCGCTGGCCGCCGCGCTGCGCCACCCGAAGGTGGCGATCCTCACCGCGCCCGCCGCGCCGCCCGCGTGGTACGCGCAGGGCCTGGCCGGCAGCGGGCGCGAGCTCGCGGTGGCCGAGCGCCTGGGCGAGGACGACGAGCGCGTGGTGCGCGGCACGCCCGAGGAGATCGCGCGCGCGACCTTCGCCGAGCCCAACGTCCTGCTCGTCCTCGATCCGGCGAGCGCCGGCAACGCGCGCGCGCGGGTGTGGCCGCCGCGCACGCCGCCCGGCTGGGCCCTGCCCGACGAGGCCTTCGAGCACCGCGCGGGGATGGTGACGAAGGCCGAGGTGCGCGCGCTGGCGCTCGCGCGGCTGGGTCCCGGCACGGGCGACCTCGTGTGGGACGTCGGCTGCGGCAGCGGCTCGGTGGCCATCGAGTGCGCGCGCCTGGGCGCGGCCGCGATCGGGATCGACAGGGACCGCGACGCGATCGCCCTGGCGCAGCGCAACGCTGCCGCCCACGGCATGCCGCTGCAGGTGGTGCGGGGCGAGGCGCCGGGCGCCCTGGCCGCGCTCCCCGATCCCGACGCCGTCTTCGTCGGCGGCGGCGGAGCCGACCTCGACGCGATCCTCGACCTCTGCTGCACCCGCGCCCGCCGCACCGTGGTGGTGACCCTCGCCATCGTCGAGCGCGCCGGGCCCGCGCTGGAGCGGCTGCAGGCGGCGGGGCTCGAGGCCGAGGCGACGATGCTGCAGGCCAGCCGCCTGCGCCCGCTGGCCGGCGGGCACCGGCTCGCGGCCGAGAACCCGGTGATCGTGGTCTCGGGGGCACGGCGATGAGCGCCCTCGTCGTCGGCGCCGGCTGCAGCCGCGGCTGCCCCGCACAGGAGCTGCTGGAGCTGATCGGCGCCGTCCTCGACGAGGCCGGGGCGCAACCAGGCGCGGTGCGCGCCCTCGCCACCGTCGACCGCCGTGCGGACGAGCCGGGCATGGTCGACGCCGCGCGCCATCACGGCTGGCCGCTCGTCACCCACCCGGCGACGACGCTGCGCCACGTCGCCGTGCCGACGCCCTCGGACGTCGTCGACGCGCACGTCGGCACGCCCAGCGTCGCCGAGGCGGCGGCGTTGCTGAGCGCGGGCGGCCCCCTGCTCGTGCCCAAGCGCCGCTCGGCGCGCGCGACCTGCGCCCTGGCGGAGGCCTCGTGAGCGTCTTCATCGCCACCGACGCCTGCAAGGGCTGCGGCGCCTGCCTGGCGACGTGCCCCGAGCGCGCGCTGCGCCCGGCACCGGGCGGATGGCTGCTGCGCCGCGAGGCCCCGCTCATCACGCTCGCCGACCGCTGCACGGGGTGCGGCGAGTGCATGGAGATCTGTCCCGCCGACGCCTTCGTCGAGCAGGTGGCATGAGCCACGCCGTGCACCCGATCGAGGCCGAGAGCTACCGGATCCTGCGCGCGCGCGTGGACCTGTCGCACCTGCCGGCACTGACGCGCGCGGTGGCCGAGCGCGTCGTCCACGCCTCGGCCGACCTCGAGTACGCCGGCACCCTGCTGGCCAACGAGGACGCCCTGCGCGCCGGGCGCGAGGCGCTGCTGGCCGGCGCGCCCCTCGTGTGCGATACGCGCATGGTCGCCGGCGGCATCACGCGCCGCGAGGCGACGGTCCCGCTGCTCGATCCGCGCGCGGCGCAGCTCGCCGCGCGCGAGGGCATCACGCGCACCGCCGCCGCCATGCGCCTGGCGGTCGAGGAGACGGGCGCGGGCGCCGTATGGGTGGTGGGCAACGCGCCCACCGCGCTCTTCGAGCTGCTCGAGCGTCCGCCCCGCGACCCGGCGCTGATCGTCGGGCTGCCCGTCGGCTTCGTCGGCGCCGCGGAGGCGAAGGCGGCGCTGGCGGCCTCGGGCCTTCCCTGCGTGGCCAACCGCGGTGAGAAGGGCGGCTCGGCCGTGGCGGCCGCGGCCGTCAACGCGCTGCTCTACTTCGACGAGGCCGCGCCGTGAGGCTCGAATGGCCCGACCACGCGCTGCTCGCAACCCTGCCGGT
>DATNGY010000003.1:0-2274 GCA_035605735.1 Solirubrobacteraceae bacterium | reverse complement strand
CCCGCCGAGGAGCGCCGCCAGGCGCTCCTGCGGGCGCGGCTCGAGGAGCTCGGCGCGCTCGCGCCGGCCGTGGACGCCGCGGCAGAGGAGGCGCTCCGGGGCGGCCTCGACGCCGCGACCGCCGCCCAGACCGAGCGCGCGCTGGGGCGCCTGGAGGCCGCGCTGCGCGCGCGCACGGCGCTCGAGCTGGGTTGACGCGCTACCGCTCGAGCACCTCCACGGAGCTGGTCGAGCCCACGCCGCGGGCGCCGCCGGGTCGATCCGGATGTCGGCGGCGTCGCCCACGCGCGCCTCAGAGCGCCGCGAGCAGCGCTTCGAGCTCGGCGACGACGTCGCCGTCGAGCTTGATCGCGGCCCGGTCGTCCCACGGCGTCGGACCCTGGGTGAGGATCGCGACGCTCCCGCCGGCCGCCCGTGTGATCCCCGGCAACTCGGCGACCGGGTAGACCTCGAGCGAGGAGCCGATGCAGAGGAGCAGGTCGGCCTCCGCGGCGAGCGCGTAGGCCCGGTCGAGGGCGCGCTCGGGCAGCAGCTCTCCGAAGAGGACGACGTCGGGCTTCAGCGGGCCGGCGCAGTCGCAGCGCGGGACGCCCGCCGCGTCGGCGTCCAGCCGCGTCCTGACGTCGGCGAGCGGATAGCGCGCCCCACACGCCGGGCACGAGGACGATGCGATCGTCCCGTGGACCTCTACGAGCTCGCGCGTTCCCGCCCGGCGGTGGAGCCTGTCGATGTTCTGGGTGATCACCGCGTGCAGGCGCCCGGCGCGCTCGAGCTCGACGAGCGCGCGGTGAGCGCGGTTGGGCTGCTTGCCCTCGAGCGCCTGGAAGCGCCGGCCGTAGAACGACCAGAAGCGGGCGGGGTCAGCGCGCCAGGCGTCGATGTGCGCGACCTCCATCGGGTCGACGTTCGCCCACAGCCCCGTGCCGGGCGTGCGGAAGTCCGGGATCCCCGAGGGCACCGAGATCCCGGCGCCGGTTAGCGCGACGACCGACCGCGCGCCGCGGACGAGGCCGGCGAGCCGGGCGATCCGGCGGTCGCTCAGCGTCCCCGCCACGCCGGCCTGCGCTTCTCGAGGAAGGCCGCGACGCCCTCGCGCCCGTCCGCGCTGAGGAAGACGGTCGCGAAGCCGTGCTGCTCGGCGGCGATCCCGGCGTCGAGATCGCCGTGCGCGCTCACGCGCTTGAGCTGCTCGACGGCGAGCGGCGCCTGGCCCGCCAGTCGCCGGGCCCACGCGAGCGCGGCGTCGAAGAGCTCGTGGTCGGGCACGACGCGGTTCGCGAGCCCGAGCTCGTAGGCCTCGTCGGCGCCGATCGGGTCGCCGACGAGGTTCATCTCGAGCGCCTTGGGCTCGCCCACGAGCCGGGGCAGCCGCTGCGTCCCGCCGAACCCGGGGATGATCCCGAGCTTGATCTCGGGCTGGCCGAAGAGCGCCGACCGGGCCGCGATCCGCACGTCGCAGGCCATCGCGAGCTCGCAGCCGCCGCCGAAGGCCAGCCCGTTGACCGCCGCGATCGTCGCCACCGGGCTGGTCTCCATCTCGCGCAGGAGCGCGTGCGCGTCGGTGGCCAGCTCGGCGCCGGCGGCGGCGTCCATCTGCGTGAACGCCTTGACGTCGGCGCCGGCCGAGAACACGAAGGGGTTCGAGGACGCGAGCACGAAGGCGCGGGCGCCCGCCCCCCGCGCCCGCTCCCAGACGGCACGAAGATCGCGGATGACGTCGGGCGCGACCGCATTCATCTGGCCGTTGGCCAGCCACGCGATCGCGACGTCGTCGCGCGTCTCGAGCTGCACGGTCGCGCCGGGCTGGTCGGCGTCGGGACGGGGGTACGCGTAGAAGCCCTGGCCCGACTTCGGGCCGAGGCGCCCCTGGGCGACGAGGCGGCGCAGGATCGTCGGCGGCTCGAAGCGCTCGCCGTGGCGCTCGGCGGCGTTCTCGAGGCGCTCGAGCACCGTGTCGAGGCCGTCGACGTCGGCCCTCAGGAACGGCGGGAGCAGCCCGCGCCGGGGGTCGAGGCCGGCGCCGGCCATGAGCCCGAAGTCGATGTCGCGGTGCGTCGCGACGCCCTCCTCGAGCGCGAGGCAGGCCTCGACGAACGTCTTCAACGCCAGCAGCTCGACGAGCTCGTCGACGTCGGGCTCGGCGTCGCCTTCGACGTTCGCGTCGCCCTCGGCGTCGAAGAAGCCGTCTCCGCCGGTCTTCGCCCCGAGCTTGCCCTCGGCCACCAGCCGGCGCATGGTCTCGGGGACGTGGAAGCGCTCGCCGTAGGAGGCCTC
>DATNGY010000002.1:0-7247 GCA_035605735.1 Solirubrobacteraceae bacterium | reverse complement strand
TGCTCGAGCACGGACGCCGCGAGCAGCGCGGTGACGAAGTCGCCGGGCACGAACTCGCCGTCGCCGTCGATGAAGAAGCAGCGGTCGGCGTCGCCGTCCCAGGCGATCCCGAGGTCGGCGCCCTCGGCGCGGACCTTCTCGATGATGAAGCGCCGGTTCTCCTCGACCATCGGGTTGGGCTCGTGGTCGGGGAACTCGCCGTCGGGCACCCAGTAGGTCGTGACGAGGTCGAGCGGAAGCCGCTCGAGCAGCGGCCCGACCATCGGCCCGGCCATCCCGTTGCCGCCGTCGACCACGACCTTCATCGGCCTGACGTTGCCGGGGTCGATGGTCGCCATCGCCGCCTCGTGGAAGGCGGGAACGACGTCCACCTCCTCGACCGAGCCGCGGGTGGGTGGGCCCGGGTTCTCGCCCAGCCCCTCGTCGACGAGCCGGCGGATGTCGTCTATGCCCTCGTCGCCCGAGAGCGCCAGCGCTCCCGAGCGCACGAGCTTGGCCCCGGTGTACGGCTTGGGGTTGTGCGACGCGGTGCACATGAGGCCGCCGTCGAGCTCGCGCGATCCGACGAGGAAGTAGAGCATCTCGGTCGCCACCAGCCCCGCGTCGAGGACGCGGGCGCCTTCGGCGACCATCCCCTCGCAGTAGCGCCTCGCGAGCTCTGGGGCGGTGAGGCGCATGTCGCGCCCCAGTCCGATCCGCAGGTCGCCCGGCGCCTTGCCCTCCAGGCCGCCGAGGACGCGCACGAACGCCCGCCCGATCTGCTCCGCCACGTCCGCGTCGATCTGCTCGCCGTAGAGCCCGCGGACGTCGTAGGCCTTGAAGATCTCGGGCGTGACGGGCATCGGGGGCAAGCTAGCATCGCCCCATGGCCGGGCACTCGAAGTGGGCTGGGATCAAGCACAAGAAAGCGATAGTCGACGCACGCCGTGGCAAGCTCTTCACGAAGCTCGCGCGCGCAATCACCGTCGCCGCGCGCGAGGGCGGCGGCGACCCGGAGGCCAACTCGGCGCTCGGCCTCGCCGTGCAGAAGGCGCGCGACGCCTCGATGCCCAAGGACAACATCGAGCGCGCGATCGCCAAGGGCACGGGCGAGGGCGGCGACGTCGACGCGCTCCAGTCGGTCCTCTACGAGGGCTACGGACCGGGCGGGGTCGCCCTCCTGATCGAGGCGCTCACCGACAACCGCAACCGCACGAGCGCCGAGATGCGCCACCTGCTGGCGAAGTTCGGCGGCAACCTGGGCGAGCCGGGCTCGGTGGCCTACCTCTTCGACAAGCGCGGCCTCGTCGTCGTCGACGCCGAGCGCTACGGCGAGGACGACCTCCTACCCGCGATCGAGGCCGGAGCGCTCGACGTCGCCCTCGACGACGACGTCTTCGAGATCCTCACCGAGCCTCAGGACCTCGCCGCGGTGCGCGCGGCGCTGGAGGCGGCCGGGATCGAGCTCGAGAGCGCGGACGTCTCGCAGCACCCGAAATCGCGGGTGCCGGTCGACGAAGAGACCGCGACGCGCCTGGTGCGCCTCATCGAGGCGCTCGAGGACAACGACGACGTCGGCGAGGTGCACGCGAACTTCGACGCCGACGCCGCCGTCCTCGAGCGCGTCGCAGGCTGACGACTGGACGCAGAGCCGGTGTCTGGGGCGCCTGGCAATCGCTAGCCTGGCCGCGCATGCTGCCGCCGGCACTGCGCGAACGAGGACCGTTCCGGCTCCTGTTCTGGGGGCAGGCGCTCTCCGTCGTCGGCGACCGGATCACGCTGGTCGCGATCGCGTTCGCGGTCCTCGGCCTCGGCTCGGCGACCGATCTCGGGCTCGTGCTCGCCGCGGGCGGCGTGCCCTTCGCGCTCTTCGCGCTGGCCGGCGGCGTCTGGGCGGACCGCCTCGGCCGCCGCAAGGTCATGATCGCCTCCGATCTCGTCCGAACGTGCTCGCAGGCGCTGACCGCGGGGCTGCTGCTGTCCGGCGCGGCCGAGGTGTGGATGCTCGCCGTCCTCTCGTTCGTGTACGGGACCTCGGCGGCCGTCTTCATGCCCGCGCTCACCGGGCTCATCCCCCAGACCGTCACGCCGCCGCGGCTCCAGGAGGCCAACGCGCTGATCGCGCTCACGCGCAGCGTCGCCAACGTCGCCGGCCCGGCGGTCGCCGGCGTCGTGCTCGCCGTGAGCGGGCCGGGGGAGGCGATCGCGCTGGATGCCGCGACGTTCCTGGTCAGCGCGCTCGCGCTGCTCAGGCTGCGTCCGGCGCCGGCTCCCGCCGGCGCCGGCGACGACGCGGGCGCTCCGTTCGTCGCCCAGCTCCGCACGGGCTGGCGCGAGGTGCGCTCGCGCGCCTGGCTCTCGTGGGGCCTCGGCGCGATGAGCGCCTACCACGTCTTCGTGCTCCCCGCGGTCTTCGTGCTCGGCCCGACGCTGGCCGCCCGCGAGCTCGACGGCTCGTCGAGCTGGGCGACGATCGTCGCGTGCTTCGGCATCGGCTCGATCCTCGGCAACGTGCTCGCCCTGCGCCTCCCCGTGCGCCGGCCGATGCGCCTGGCGGCGGGCGCGCTGCTCGTCGCCGGCACGCAGGCCGCCATCATCGGAAGCGGGCTCGGGACGGCGGGAATCGCCGCGCTCGAGCTCGTCGCCGGCGTCGGCGTCGCGCTGTTCTTCACGCTCTGGGACCTCTCGATCCAGGAGCAGATCCCCGCCCACGCGGTGTCGCGCGTGAGCGCCTACGACTTCGCGGTCTCGATGGGCCTCATGCCCCTGGGCATGGCGATGGCGGGCCCGATCGCCGGCGCGCTGGGCCTGCACACCACGCTGCGCGCGATGAGCGCCGCGGGCCTGCTCGCGGCGGCGCTGTGGCTCGCCCAACCGGCGACGCGGCGGCTGCGGCGCCCGGCCGCGGCCCCGCCCACGGCGACGGCGCCGGCGGAGCCGGCCGAGCACCCGCTCGCCGCGCGGCTGTAGGGCTACCTCACCCGGACGCGCTTGACGGCCGGCTTGAGCTGGCGGTTGCCGGCTCGGTCGACCGCAATGACGGCGAAGCGCTTGACGCCGCGTGAGGGGCGCCTGAGCGTGACGCGGTAGCGCCCCGGGCTCCGGCGCACGGCGCGCAGCTTGCGCTTCACCGTGCGCGTGCACGTCGTCTTGCGCCCGTGGCGGCGGCAGGAGCGCTTCACCGACCAGCTGACGGAGCTGACGACGCCCTTCACGCCGGCGCTGTAGCCGCGGTCGGTGACCTTCACGTCGACGACGCAGCGCTTGCGCGAGCACGTGGCCTTGGCGATGCGCGCCCTCGGGGCGGTGACGTCGCGCGGCGGAGGCGTCGGGGCGGGGGTTGGCGCCGGTGCGGGCGCCGGCGCCGGTGCTGGGGCCGGGGCGGGGGCCGCCGCCGCCGCGACCGCGGCCGTCGCCGCGCTGCGCCCGCGGGCCCAGCCGCCGGCGTTGCTCGCCTTGACGAGGCAAAGCACCTGCCAGCCTGCGTCGCCCGGGGCGAGCGCGTAGGTGCGCCCCAGCCCCGAGCCCGTGAGCGTGATCGTCGCGCCGTTCGCGGTCTTGACGAACTGCGTGTCGACCCTGGTGGCGGTCGACCAGCCGCCGGGGTTGCACGTGAGCGTCTGGCCGACCTGGGGCGTGCCCAGCACCGAAGGCGGCGAGGTCGCCGCCGGCGGGGGCGGGGGGTTGCTGAGGAGGTACGCGCGGGTGGTCGGGTCGGCGACCTCGGCGTAGACGCCGGGGTGGGCCGGGTCGCCGCAGCCGACGCCGAAGCTCGTGATGCCCGCGAGGAGCCACGTCGTGCCTGACTGCACGGCGAGCGGGCCGCCCGAGTCCCCGAAGCACGCGTCGCCGCCGGGACCGTCGCCCGCGCACAGCATCGTGGCGGGCTTGAAGCCGGGGTAGCCGGTCGCGCACGTCGCGTCCGAGTGGATCGTCACGTCGGCGCGCGTCAAGTTGTCCGGGTAGTGCCGGTCGCTCTCGTTCGGTCCCCAGGCGGTCGCGCCCCACCCGGAGATGCGACCGGTCGGGCCGAGACCGGTGGTGGAAGCGAGCCGGATCGGCGTCCCGAACGCCGGCGGCACGCCGGTCGTGTCGAGCGTCAGGACCGCGACGTCGCGATCGTCCGTGACGTCGTCGTAGCCCGGCGAGAACGAGATCTCCCTGACCCGCATCCGTGTGTTGCCGTCGGGGGCGTTCGGATACGTGCTGAGCTTCGAGCGCCCGGTGAGCACCTCGAGGTCGCCCGGCCGCCGCACCGCCCCGGTGCCGGGGTCGATCACGCAGTGCGCCGCGGTGACGACGCGCGTGACCGGCGAGCTGTCCTGCGGGTCCAGGAGCGAGCCGCCGCAGAACTGCTTCGCCGCCGGCTGGCCGGCCTCGACGACGCCGACCTGCCAGGGCACCGTCGCGACCGGCGTGGCCTGACCCCCGATGATCGCGCCGGCCGGCGCCGCCGCTGCGAGCAGCGCCGTCAGACACAGGCACGCCGAAATCAGGACGCGAAGGCCCACGATCGTCTTCATCGGCACCGAGCGCGACGCACGTTAGTCGGGCTCCGAGCGGCGGGCCCGGAAGAGCCGCACGGATCCGTCGACGCCGCGGATCGAGCGTGCCCCCGCCGACGACCAGCGGAAACGGTCCCCGTCGACGGCCTCGCGCAGCTCGCGCGCGACGAGCACGCTGCCCGGGCGCGCGATCGCGGTGATGCGACTCGCGAGGTTGACGGGCCGGCCGTACCAGTCGCCCGCGCGGCTGACCGCGGGCCCGAGCGCCGCGCCGACGCGCACCTGCGGGAAGTCGGCGCCCTCGGCGTCGGCCGCCGCGACGACGTCGAGGGCCGTCTCGAGCAGGAGCTCGGGGTCGGGCGCCACGAGCATCGCCGCGTCCCCGAGGGTCTTGACGAGGCGCACGTCGGGGCGCAGCGACTCGCCGGTGAGGACGACGAGACGACCGGCGACGCGCTCGAGATCGTCCGGCCCGAGCTCCTCGCCCAGGCGCGTGAACCCGACGAGGTCGGCGAACCCCACCGCGACCTCCCTCGCGCCCGGCAGCGCGCCGCGCGCGCGCTCGGCGGCGCTGATGACCTCCGTCCGCACCGCGTTGCGCAGGTGCAGGCGCAGCATCTGCTCCATGAGCGGCCCCACCAGCGGCATGAACCTCTCGACGGCGCCCGCGTAGCGCTCCGCGAGCTCGGCCTCGCTGGCGCCGGGCTCGAGCACGAGCTCGAGGACGGTCGTGCGCATCGCCTCCGCGACCGTGCTCAGCGAGCGGCCGATCACGCGCGTCACCGCGAGCTGCCGCTCGAGCGAGATGCCGGCGTCGAGAAACGCGCGGCCGAGGCGGGCCCCCTCGACGTCGTCCTCGGAGAAGACGACGGCGTCGGCGTCGGAGACCGGGAGGCCGTGGGCCCGCCGGATCGCGACGAGGAACTCGACCGGGAGGTCCGCCCGCTCGGCGACCTGGCGCGCCGAGAAGCGGGGGATGCCGCCGACGACGCGCTCGGCTGCAAGGAAGAGCACCCGGCCGTCGACGGTCGCAGCGCGCAGCTCGTCGAGGCCGACGCCCTCGGCGCCGAGGCGCTCCAGCAGCTCGCGCCGCGCATCGCGCGCCTCGCCCTCCAGGCCCTCGAGGAGGCCCTCGGCCTCGAAGTCGATCCCCACCGGCCTCCCAGAGTAGTGCCGGAAGGCATCCGGGCCGCGGCGCAGAATCCAGCCTGGATGGTGGTCCTCGGCATCGACCCCGGGCTCGCCCACACGGGCTTCGGCGTCGTCGCGCGCCACGGCGCGCGGCTCGCCGCGCTCGACGGCGGCGTCGTCCGCACGCCCTCGGGCCTGGCGCCCGAGCGCCGCCTCGACGTGCTCTTCGCACGCGTGGACGAGCTCCTCGACGAGCATCGGCCCGCGGCGGTCGCCCTCGAGGCGCTCTTCTTCGGCCAGAACGTCCGCACCGCCTTCGCCGTCGGCCAGGCGCGCGGCGTCGTGCTCCTCGCCGCCGGGCGTCGCGGCGTGCCGTGCGTCGACTACACGCCCCAGCAGGTGAAGGGCGCCGTGTGCGGCACGGGGCGCGCGCCGAAGGAGCAGGTCGGGCGCATGGTCCAGACCATGCTCGGGCTGCCCGCGCCGCCGGCGCCCGACCACACAGCGGATGCGCTCGCCGTCGCGATCTGCCACGCCAACCACGCGCCGCGCGCGCGGGCGGTCGCGCTCGCGTGATCGCGCTCGTCACCGGCGAGGTCGCCGTCCGGCGCCCGGACGCCTCCGGAGGAGGCTGGATCGTCCTGCAGACGTCGGGCGGCGTCGGCTACCGGCTCGCCGTCTCGGCCGAGACGCTTCGCCACGTCCCCGCCGTCGGGTGCCCCGTCTCCCTGCACTCCCACCTCGTCGTGCGCGACGACGCGCTCCAGCTCTTCGGCTTCGCCACCGAGGAGGAGCACGACCTCTTCCTCCTCCTCGTGGGCGTCCAGTCCGTCGGCCCGAAGGTCGCGCTCGCGGTGCTCTCCGGCGGCAGCCCGCGCGAGCTCGTGCGTGCGCTGGCCGCGGGCGACAGCGCCCGGCTGCAGGCCGTGCCGGGGATCGGCAAGCGCACCGCGGAGCGCATCGTCGTCGAGCTGCGCGAGAAGGTCGCGGGTCCGGACGACGGCGAGGGCGCGCCGATCACGATCACCCGCGGCGACGACCCCCGCCGCGTGGCGCGCGACGGGCTCGTCGAGCTCGGCTTCGCGCCGGCCGAGGCGCAGGCGTTGCTCGAGGGCGCCGAGGGCGAGTCGGCCGAGGAGCTGCTGGCCAGCGCGCTGCGGGCGGCGCGCCCATGAGCGAGCCGCGCATCCAGACGCCGGCCGTCCTCGAGGGCGAGGACGACCTCGACCGCTCGCTGCGCCCGCGCCGCCTCGACGAGTTCGTCGGCCAGGAGGCGCTGCGCGAGCAGCTCGCGGTCTCGCTCGAGGCTGCCACCGCTCGGGGCGAGGCGCTCGACCACGTCCTGCTCGCCGGTCCTCCGGGCCTCGGCAAGACGTCGCTCGCCCAGATCGTCGCCGCCGAGCTCGACGTCCCGTTCGTCCAGACCGCCGGCCCGGCGCTCGAGCGCAAGGGCGACGTCGCCGCGTTCCTGACCGCGCTCGAGCCCGGGTCGGTGTTCTTCGTCGACGAGCTGCATCGTCTGCCGCGCGCGCTCGAGGAGACCTTCTATCCGGCGATGGAGGACCGCCGGCTGCCGATCACCGTCGGCCAGGGTGCCGGAGCGCGCGTGGTCACCATCGATCTGCCGCCGTT
>DATNGY010000001.1:0-3793 GCA_035605735.1 Solirubrobacteraceae bacterium | reverse complement strand
CGCCGACGGCCTCGTGAGCTCCCGCGGCGCGGTCGGCTTCGTTCCCGATCGCCTCCTCGGCGACGACCCCGAGGGCGTCAAGGCGGGGCTCAGGGAGGCCTACCGGCGCCTGCTCGACCGCGACTTCGACGATCTCCTCTTCGCCCATGGCGACCCGCTCGTCGGCGGCGGCAAGGCGGCACTGCGGGACTTCGTCTCCAAAGGCGAGTAGCTCTACAGTGACGCCCGTGGCCGAGCCCGCCAACCGGCCGGAGACGCTCGATCCCGAGATCGTCGAGCGGCTCGTGACCCGCGATCTCGACCGCGCGACCGGCGTCGGCCGGCCGCTGTCGCAGCGCGCCCGCCAGACCCAGCGCTCGCTCGAGGCCTATCTGAAGGCCGGCGTGCGGCCGCGCTGGATGGAGCGCGTCGTGCAGATCGACCGTGGGATCGCCGCGGAGCGCGCGCGCCTGCGGGACGAGCGGCGCGCGCTGGCCCGCGAGTGCGGCTGGGACACCGCCCGCTTCCGGCGGCGCTGGCGCGAGCGCGCGTCGCGCTACGCGCCCGCGGACGAGGGGCTCAACGAGCTCATCCGCCAGCACAACGAGTGGTACCCGGTCGAGCGCGACCTACCGATGGACCCGCGCACGCGCGACTACGTCCCGATCCACGGACGCTCGTACCGACGCCCGCAGCTCGACCCGGCGTGGGTCCTCGAGCACTTCCCGGCCTAGGCTCGCTGCCGTGAGCACGATCGCAGTCACCGGCCCGACCGGAACGTTCGGATACGGGCTGATCCCGCTTTTGGAGGACGACGTCCGCGTCGAGCGCGTCGTCGGCGTCGCCCGCCGGCCGTTCGACCCCGCCCGCGAGGGCTGGTTCAAGCTCGTCTACCGGCGCGGCGACGTCCGCGAGCCCGACGCGCTCGCGGAGGCGTTCGCGGGCGCCGAGGCCGTCGCGCATCTCGCGTTCGCGATCTACGGCAACGCCCCACACGAGACGCTGCGGGCGATCAATGTCGAGGGCACGATGAACGCGTTCCGCGCCGCCGCGGCGGCCGGCGTCAAGCGCTTCGTCTACGCCTCGTCGGTCGCGGTCTACGGCTTTCACGCCGACACCCCGATCGGCGTCACCGAGGACTGGCCCGCGCGCGGCTCGAAGCGGCTCTTCTACGCGCGCGAGAAGGCCGAGATCGAGCGCCGGCTGCTGCAGGAGGCTGTCGAGCATCCCGAGCTTGAGCTCACGCTCTTCCGCCCGCCGGTCGTTCTCGGCCCGCACGCCGCCGGCGCCGGGGCCGACGCGATCCCCGCGCCGCTGCGCCCGCTGGCCCGCGGCCTGGCCGGGGCGCTCGGGCGCCTGCCGCTGCCGGTGCCGGCGGTGGCGCCGCCGCAGCCGTTCCAGTTCGTCCACGAGGATGACGTCGGCCGGGCCTTCGTGCTCGCGCTGCTCGGCGACGGACCGCCCGGGATCTACAACCTCGCGGGAGGCGGGACGCTCTCGGGCGAGGAGGTCTGGCGCGAGCTCGGCCTGCTGCCGCTTCCCGTCCCGCACGCGGCGACGCGCGCACTCGCCGAGGCCGTCATGCGCGTTCCCCGCAAGCCGGCCGCGCTGGAGTGGGTCGAGGCGGCGACGCACCCGGTCGTCGTCGACGCGACGCGGGCCAAGGAGCGGCTCGGGTGGCGCCCCGCCTACACGAGCCTCGAGGCGCTGCGGGACACCTTGCGCTAGACCGTCACCGTCGCCCCGGGGGCGGGGGTCTCGAGGCGGTCGCCGAGCCCCGCGGCCGCGAAGGCCTCGCGCAGGCGCTCCGGGCCTTGCGAGAAGTGCGCCCACCCCTCCTGGTGGACGGCGACCACCGTCCTCGCGCCGAGCAGCCGCGTCGCCGCTACCGCCTCGTCGGCGCCGAGCGTGAGCAGCGCGCCCCCGAAGCGCCCCTCCAGGCGCGCGCCGCCGGCGTTCAGGACCGCGATCTCGAGCTCGCCCACGCGGTCGACGATGCCGGCGACGACGTCCACGGAGGCGTTGTCGCCGCTTACGTAGACGGACGGCAGGCCGTCGGCACGCAGCACGAAGCCGATGACCGGACCGGTCAGGTGATCGGTGCCGTCCGGGCCGTGCTGCGCGGGCACGGCGAGGACCGACGCCGCGCCGACGGCGGTCGGCTCCCACGGCTCGAGCCCGGTGGCGGCGACCTCGAGGCGCCCCGCGCCCGCCGCCGTCGTGAGGACGCGGCGCGCGCGACCGAGGTAGGCGCGACCGGCCGCGTCGAGGTTGTCGGCGTGGTGGTCGTGCGAGAGCAGGACGACGTCGACGTCGCCGATCTCGTCCTCGCCGAGCGCCGGCCCCACGAGCTTGTGGAGCGCGGGCGCGTCCGCGCGCTCGTAGTGGCCGGGCGGGTCGAAGCTGGGATCGGTGAGCCACCGCAGCCCGGCGTACTCGATGAGCGCGGTGGGGCCGCCGACGAGCGTGGCGGTGAACGCATGCGGGACCATCGTGCGAGCGTACGGCGCGCGATTCTGATTTGTTAAACTAATTAGCTATGCGAACGAGATCAACCGGTGCCGTGGCTGTGAGCTTGCGCCTCGCCGTCACTCGCACGGCCCGGCGCCTGCGCCAGGAGGCCGCGAGCGAGCTCAGCCCGTCGCTGCTGTCGGCGCTGGCGACGCTCGACCGCCACGGGCCGCTCACGCCGAGCGAGCTCGCCGCGCGCGAGCGCGTGCAGCGGCCGACGATGACGCGCATTCTCGCCCGGCTGCAGGAGGCCGGCCTCGTCGACCGCGCCGCCGACCCGGTCGACGGGCGCTCCGCGCTCGTCTCCGCCTCGCCCGCCGGCCGCGCGCTGCTCGCGCGCGCGCGCACGCGCAAGGACGCCTTCCTCGCGCGGCGCATGCGCGCGCTCGACGCCGACGACCGCGCGACGCTCGACCGCGCCGCGGAGATCCTCGAGCGTCTGCTGGAGGCCGAGCCGGCGTGAGGGCCGGCCTGCGCCGCTCGTTCGGCTCGCTCGCGGTCCCCAACTACCGGCGCTACTTCGCCGGGCAGGTGGTCTCCGTCTCGGGCACCTGGATGCAGACCGTGGCCGAGATGTGGCTGCTCGTGAAGCTCACGGGCAGCGGCGTCTACGTCGGCCTGGCGCCCGCGCTGCAGTTCGCGCCGGTGCTCGTGCTCGGCGCCTGGGGCGGCGCCGTCGCCGATCGCGTTCCCCGGCGCCGGCTGCTCATGGCCACGCAGACGCTCATGGCGCTCCCGGCGCTCGCGCTCTTCGGGCTCACCGTCGCCGGGGTCGTGCAGGTGTGGATGGTCTTCGCGCTCATCGCTGTGCGCGGCCTCGTGACCGCGCTCGACAACCCGACGCGCCAGAGCTTCGTCTCGGAGCTCGTGGGGCCCGAGCGCGTCGTCAACGCGGTGGCGCTGAACTCGGTCGTCGTGCACAGCGCGCGGATCCTCGGTCCCGCAACGGCGGGCGCCGTCATCGCGCTCGCCGGCGTCGGGCCGTGCTTCGCCTTCAACGCGCTGTCGTTCGGCGCGATGCTCGTCGCCCTACACGGGATGGACGCGGGGTCGCTGCGGACGGCCGCGCCGGTCGAGAAGGGACGGCGCCAGATCCGCGACGCGCTTGGCTACGTGCGCTCGTCGCCCGCGCTGTGGATCCCGCTCGGGATGATGGCGGTGGTCGGCACGCTGGCCTTCAACTTCCAGGTCCTGATGCCGTTGCTAGCGGACCAGACGTGGCACGCCGGCGCGTCGACCTACGCGCTGCTGACCGCGGCGATGGGCGTGGGCTCGGTCGTGGGCGCGCTCGTGACCGGGGCGC